>JAJFJE010000349.1 GCA_021774355.1 Alphaproteobacteria bacterium | reverse complement strand
CGACGACGACGATCTCGATCGAAACCGATACGCCGGCGCTCAAGGTCTACCGGGTCCGCTACCAGATCGCGCCGGCGGTCCGGGTCCTGGAGGATCCCTCGATCCGCTTCCGCGACTACCAGAGCCACGTCCCGCCGATCGGCGACCACCAGACGGCGGCCCCGGTCTATCCGCTCCGATGGGATCCGGATATTACAGAGGACGTCACGACCGGGACGGACGACGCCTACTCCACCCACTCCGACTTCGATAGTATCACGACGGACCTTACCGGGATCTACGTCCTCGTCGGCTTCGACCATACTAAGAGCCCGGAGGAGAATAAAAACGACTACGGCGGCTTCCGCTTCCAGACGATCGCGGTCCCGAATGGCGATACGATCGACCTCGCGAATCTGAAGGTTAACGTCGCGTCGCAAACGGGCCCGAGCGGCGTCGCCTACTTCGACGCCGACGACGATCCGCCGACCTGGGCGACGGGAGGCGGAAATCGGCCCTACGACGCGACGCCTACGGCGTCGACCGGATGGGGGATCTCGGGGACCGGGATTAAGACGATCAATCTAACGACGCCCTTCCAGGCGATCGTCGACCGGGCCGGATGGGCGAGCGGAAACGATGCTCGATGCGTTATGAAAAACACCGATACCGGGACCTTCGACGCGAGGGGCTGGATCGACTCCTTCGAGCGGGGGGGCGGGACTCCGGCGACCTTCGAGATCGACCATACGACGCCCGGCGGCGGCGGCGGACTGACTTCGAGAGAATTCCCGAGGGGCGTCCAGCGCGGCGTCCAGCGCGGCGCGAACTAACGAGAGGATCGACCGATGGAAATGAGAAAATACGGAGCGACCGCGACGGTCGACTTCCCCCTGATCGACGCCGGGGCCCAGGACTTCAACGATACGCCGGCGACCTTCGCGGCGGCCGATTGCCAGATCTCGAAGGACGGCGGAGCCTTCGCGAACACCACCAACTCGCCGGCCCACGAGGGCCAGGGCTCCTACTCCCTCGTCCTCACGGCTACGGAGATGCAAGCGGCGAGGATCGTCGTCCATATCATCGACGCGGCGACGAAGGTCTGGGAGGACCAGGCGGTCCATATTGTCACGATGGGCCACGCCTCGGCGCTCTACGCCTTCGACTTCGACCAGGCGACGCCGGCGGTCAACGCGACCCAGATCTCGGGCGACGCGACGGCGGCTAATAACCTGGAGGCGGACTACGACGGGACCGGCTACGCGAAGACGGCCTCGACGATCGGGACCGCGACGGCGGTTACGAATGGCGTCAATACGACGGCGATCTCCGGCGACACCACGGCGGCGAACAATCTCGAAGCGATGCTCGACGGGACGGGCGGCGTCGCCTTCTCGACGAGCAACCTCGCGACGAGCGCGAACCAGACGACGATCCTAAACCGCCTCGGGGCCTGGACGGGCTCCGGCGTTAATACCGTCCTCGGCTTCGCGAAGGCGGTCCTCTCGAAGGTCGCGACCCTCCCCTCCGACGTCGGCGGGACCGGCTCGCCGGCGACCGATTCCCTCGAAGCCCTGGAGGAGGCGCTCGTCGCGATGGATCTCAAGCTCCCGAGGGCGATCCCCTTCGTCGTCGACGATGCGGCCTTCACCCCGACCCAGACGGAATTCCGGATCGTAACGGCCCTCGGCGGCGACGACCGGATTAACGATATGTGGTGCGTCTTCGACGCCGGGACGACCCTCGCGAACCACAAGCCCCTCGCGGTCCTCGACTACGTCGACTCGACAAAACACGTCACGATCTCGGGGACCGGCTTCGACACGGCCCCGGCGGATCCGGAGACCGGCTTCTTCGTCGGCCGGGCGGCCGTCTAACCAGGAGCTCCTCCGATGCCCTTCTCGACGACTATCGCTAACGCCCTCCTGGCCCGGTTTCACGCCCAGGCCGGAACCACGGAGAGCCCCTCGAATCTCTGGGTCGGCCTCCACGTCGGCAACCCCGGCGGGGACGGCCAGGCCGGCCTCGAAGTATCGGGCGGGGCCTACGCCCGCGTCCCCTTCGACGACTGGACGACGGCGGCCGGCCGGCTCTTTACCAACAACTCGGCGATAACCTGGGCGACCGCGACGGCGTCCTGGGGGAAGCCCGACCACGTCACCCTCTGGAAACACGCGACGAGCCAGACGGCGGCGAACTTTTGCGGCTACGGGTCTCTCCTGCCGGCGCTCCCCGTCCCGGCGGCCTCGATCGCGAAACTCGATACCGGGATCGTTAAGATCTCGATGCCTGGATAGGAGGCGGTTATGGCCTGGTGGCCCTGGTATGTATCTGGCCCGGCGGGGACTCCGCTCTCCCTGGCCTACAACGGCGCGGAGATCTCCCAGGCCCAGGATATCCGGGGGGAGCTCTCGGGTCTCGTGCTCCTCACGGTCGCGAAGCTCGACCTCCCCGTCGCGATAACTGAAACCCTCGCCCTCCGAACCGTCGACCCGGAGGACGGCCCGCTCTGGGCTCGACGGGCGCTTCGGGTCGACGATCGGACGGCGCGGCTCTCCTACGCCGGGCTCTCCGCGACGGAGCGGGCGAACCTAATCGAGCTCTGGGAATGCGTCGGGACCGCCCTCCCCTTTAAGATCACCCTCCCCGGGGAGAGCGCTACCTGGTGGGTCTTCGCCGAGGATCTCCCCCTGGTCCTCCGGAGCGCCCAGAGGACCCAGGCGACCCTCGACTTCAAGCACTACGAGAGGACGGCGGACCTATGACTCGACCACCTGGCGAAGGCGGCGGCGACGGACCTCCCCCCGAGGAGCTCCCCCAGGAGCAACTCGCCCAGACCTCGATCGAGGAGCCGGCGGAGATCTCCCCCTGGCTCCACGCCTGGGATACCTTCGCGGCCCCGGGCGGGATCGGCGTCGCCCTGGTCGGCGTCCTCGCGACGGCGGTCGTCCTCCGCCGGCGGAAGAAGCGGGGGAGCTCGGGCGGGGACGAATGAGCGCCCCGCTCCGGATCCTCGCCCAGGGCGACGAGCTCGCCCTCCAGACCTTCGCCGAGCGGATCGTCGCCGACGCCGAGGAGATCGCCCGGAGCCCAGGGCGGGGCCACTGGACGGCCTGGGCGGACCCTGAGCGGGAGACTAGGATCCAGGAGGCGGCCACGGCGACGGGCGTCGAGGTCGAGATCGAGGAGCTCACCTAATGCCCGAGACGATAACGGTCGGATTCGAGGAGCTCGAAGCGGTCCTTAAGACCCTCGACGACACGGCGGCCCAGGCGGTCCAGAATACCCTCGGCGATATCATGGCCTCGACGAAGGAGGAGATCCTCCGGCGCTCGACCCTCACGGCCGAGGCCCGTCGTCGGATGAGCTTCGCCCTCCGGACCTCGCCGGCGACCCGCTTCTCGAAGAAGGGGGCCGGCGGTTTCTCGATCAAGGCGCGGGGCCGGAAGGTCTCGACCCTCGCCGAGGTGAAGGCCGAGATCTTCTCGACCTGGAAGGGCCAGGGGATCACCAACCCGGCCGAGGGGGCGGCGGCCCGGATCGAGCGGTCGATCGGTCCCGCCCAGATCCGACCCAAGCGCCGGCGTTTCCTCCTGATCCCGGCCGGCGACTTCGTCACGAAGGGCGGGCGCGGCCGTACCGAAATGGTCGGCGGCCAGATGATCGAGCGGACCTCGAAGAAGACCGGACGGAAATCGAAGCGGCGGGTCGGCGGCCGGCGGGTCTCCCTCGACCTGGCGGCGCTCCCCGGGACCTTCGTCGTTAAGACGGGGCGCGGGCTCCGGCTTATGCAACGGCTCGAAGGCGGGGCGAGGGGGCGCTTCGAGAAGGCGGCCGACGCCGGCGGGCTCACGAAGAGCGGCCGGAAGCGGAAGATCTCCGCGAAGAAGCTCGGGGCCCGGACGCGGCTCGTCGCGGTCCTGGTCAAGAGCGCGAAGCAAGCCCGGCCCCTGGACTTCTTCGGGACCTGGGAGAGCCTGGCGGCGGACCGCGAGGCCCGCTTCGATGCGATGCTCGACGGGCTGATCGAGAACGCGGTCGCCTCGGCTCCTCGTCGATAGGGGGCGGACTACTATCCCCGCCCGCCGGCGGATCTCGTCCACCTGGCGACGATGGGGATAACCTGGTGGGAAATTGTGGCCGAATTGTCTCCAAATCGCCGAGGGGGAGAATCCGGGCCGACCAGGCCCCCAACGGCCCCCGAGGCCCACGAGAAGGAGCTCGACCGATGACCGGAACGGAATCCACCAGCAACTCGCCCCCCGAGGTCAAGATCTCGGCCCGCGTCCCCCAGGCGGTTAAGGACGCCCTGGAGGAGGCCTCGACGAAGCGGAAGGCCTCCCGGGAGACGCCCCGCTCCCAGAATGACATTATCCACG
>JAJFJE010000348.1 GCA_021774355.1 Alphaproteobacteria bacterium | reverse complement strand
CAAGATATGTTCACGGCGTTCTTTAGTTCAGTGCGCGAGAATCGGCCGCGTCACAAAGCCATCTTCGATGCGGACATCGTAAACGCTTCTACGCTCAATATGGGTTACACGTATTCTGGATCTCTCGGCCTTGTTCTTTATGTCCCAAGTGATCAACTGCTGCCGGCCGAGAGTGACCAAGACATTGCAATCCGCGCCATTTTTGAACTCACAAAACAAAAAAGCTCGACTGGAGTTCGGGCGATTGCGGAACGCTTTGGGCGTGCTCCCGTAAAGCGATTTTATGATTGGTCAAAGCTCCACGTTTCATATGGCATGTCGGCAGACATAAAATGGAAGCGAGGCGATCAAACGAAAGAAGAGATCTTTGTTCAGCCAGAAGAATTGCGCTCGGTAAGCGACCTCATAGAGGAAGCTTCCGACTATACCGAAAATACAGAAGTTGTTTCTGGAATTTTGGTTGCTTTGGACGTGACGAGGCATTCCTTCAAGCTTTCATTCCCGGAAGCGAAGGACATTCACGGGCTATTCGATGATAAATTTAACTGGAAGATACCCCACGATGTTCCAGGGCGATATCGGGCGACAGTCGTGAAGCGCACAACGTCTCAGCTTTGGTCTGGCGTGGATACTGTGTCGTGGACCCTTGTGGAACTTGAGGAATTGAGTTGACTATTGTTGCTTGACGCTAAGCATAAAAGTTCATATCTTATGGGCATGAACAAGCTGCCCCTCGCCAAGCGCATCCAAATCCTCTCGCTTCTCTGCGAGGGCAGCAGCATGCGGACCATCAGCCGCGTGGTGGATGTCAGTATCAACACCGTGACCAAGATGCTCGTTGATGCTGGCGAGACCTGCGCCGAACTGCATGACGAGATGGTACGCGAGGTTCGCGCCTCTCGCGTCCAGTGCGATGAAATCTGGTCGTTTTGCTACGCCAAGGAGCGTGTTGCCAAGACGATCGGGAACGCGGATGCGGGCGACGTTTGGACGTGGACGGCCCTCGACGCCGAAACCAAGTTGATCGTCAGCTACTACGTTGGCGACCGCTCGTCAGAGTCCGCCATCGTCCTGATGGATGACTTGCGGTCCCGGCTTGCCAATCGGGTCCAGCTCACGACGGACGGTCACAAGGCTTACCTTGAAGCCGTCGAGGGCGCCTTTGGCGACGACGTGGACTATGCCATGCTGGTCAAGATCTATGGCGACATTCCCGAGGCTCACAAGGGCCGCTATAGCCCCGCCGAATGCGTCGGCGCCCGCAAGCAGCGGATCACGGGTAACCCCGACAAGGCAGCGGTTTCGACCAGCTACGTCGAGCGCCAGAACCTCACCATGCGGATGAGCATGCGCCGCTTTACCAGGCTGACGAATGCGTTCTCGAAGAAGCTGGACAACCACATGCACGCTCTGTCGCTCTACTTCACCTTCTACAACTTCATCCGCATGCACAAGAGCCTTCGCATGTCGCCCGCGATGGCCGCCGGGATCACTGACAAGCTGTGGTCTTGGGAGGATGTCATTGCCCGGATGGACGCGCGGGAAACCCCGAAGCCTCGCGGCCCCTACAAAAAGCGCGGCCCGGATAATTCAAACTGAGACACTCCCCGTTCATTGCGTTCATTGCGTTTGTTGCGGATATGGGGTATAAGGGCAGGCAAGATTGGAGACAGCCCCATGACCATGCCAGCCTTCGCAGAAGGACTCGGTGGCCGCCTTCCTTCTGATACTGAGAAGGCCGCCGCAAATCAGTTGCGGTCAATCCTGGCGGCTCACGCCTCTGGTGACGCGAAACTGCGCGTCCTTGACGAAATCACCAATACGCCTGCCGAAATCACGCTGACGCCCGGCTTGTCCAGCTTGCTCATGGAGCTTCTGCGGCATGTCGGCCGGGGCGATGCTGTGACGCTCGTGCCGGTCAGCAAGATGCTGACCACGCAGCAGGCGGCCGACATCCTCAACGTCTCCCGGCCTTTCCTCATCGGGCTCTTGGAGCAGCATGAAATTCCGCACACGACTGTGGGACGACACCGGCGGATCAAGGCTGAGGATCTATTCGCCTTCAAAAACCAGCGGGCGGTCAAGCGCGCCCATGCGCTGTCGCAACTGGCCGAATTGGACTCTGATTACCTCTAATCCATGTTCGCGAACCGCTTCACCGCATTTATCGATGCCTGCACGCTGGCGGGTGCGTTGAAGCGCAATCTCCTGCTGACCCTGGCAGAAGCGGAGTTTTTCCGCCTACGCTGGTCGGCAAGGGTGCTGGCCGAAACCCAAAGCGCAATCGAGAAGATGCTGTCCGGCAAAGGGGTTGCCGATGCGGCAGACCGCGCCGCGCGTGCCAGGCGGAGCATGGAAGATGCATTCGACGATGCCATGGTCGGTGATTTCGACGAGTTTCTGTACGTGTGCGCCAACTGGCCCGATCCGAATGATGCACATGTGGTCGCCGCCGCATTGAAAACCCAGGCGGCAATGATCGTGACGGACAATCTGAAGGATTTTCCTGCTCACCTTCTTGCCCCACTGAACATCGAGGCGCGATCGTCGGATGCATTCATCGCCGACACTATCGCCCTGGACCCCGGAAGGGCCGTTGCGGCACTCCGTCTGATGCGCACCCGCTTGAAGCGGCCAGAGAAGACAGCAGAAATTCTTCTTCTTGACATGGAGGCGGTCGGCTTGATCGAAACGGTCGATGTTCTAAGGTCCCATGTTCAATCGCTGTGAAGCGCCCTTCGCCCCAGGGGTCGGCTGAACTTTCAGCCTACCTCGCCAGTTCGTCGAGATAATCCGCCCAGGCCTGCATCATCCCCCTGCGC
>JAJFJE010000347.1 GCA_021774355.1 Alphaproteobacteria bacterium | reverse complement strand
TTCGAGAAGAAGCACGGGGTCAAGCTGGGCTTCATGGCCTTCTTCGTGAAGGCCTGTGTCCAGGCGCTGAAGGAAGTGCCGGCGGTCAACGGCGAAGTCGAAGGCGACGAGATCGTCTACAAGAACTATTACGATATCTCGGTTGCGGTGTCCTCGCCCCAGGGCCTGGTGGTGCCGGTGGTGCGCGACTGCGATACCAAGGGTTTCGCCGAGATCGAGCGGGACATTGCCGCGCTGGGCACCAAGGCGCGCGACGGCAAGCTGGCGATCGAAGATCTCCAGGGCGGTACCTTCACCATTTCCAACGGCGGCGTGTTCGGCTCGCTGATGTCGACGCCGATCCTCAATCCGCCTCAGTCGGGTATCCTCGGGATGCACAAGATCCAGGACCGGCCGATGGTGGTGGGCAAGGAAATCCTGGTCCGCCCGATGATGTATCTGGCCTTGAGCTACGACCACCGGATCGTCGACGGCCGCGAGGCCGTGACCTTCCTGGTCCGGGTCAAGGACGCCATCGAGGATCCGCAGCGCCTGCTGTTCGGCGTGTAACGAGCGCCGTCCGGGCCGATCTTTCCGTCCTTGCGAAGGGATGCGCAGCACTCCCGTGAACCGCGGCGAAATCCTGGATTGCTTCGTCGTCCCGCCGCGCAATGACAGCCAACACGCAGCGTCGCTTCACTGATAAAGGCCGTGCCATGACCGAGCCCGCACCCCCTACGGATGCACCAGCCTCCGTCGCCTATGATCTGGTGATCGTGGGCGGCGGCCCCGGGGGCTATACCGGGGCGATCCGTGCCGCCCAACTGGGCCTCAGGACCGCGATCGTCGACAAGCGCGGCGCCCTTGGCGGGACCTGCCTGAATGTCGGCTGCATCCCCTCCAAGGCCCTGCTTCACGCCTCGGAGCTTTACGAGGAGGCGGGACATGGCCTGGGCAAGTTCGGCATCAAGGTCGCCGGCGTGACACTCGATCTGGCGGCGATGCAGGCCCAGAAGGCCAAGGTCGTCACCGAACTGACCCGCGGCGTCGAATATTTGATGAAGAAGAACAAGATTACCTACCTGGCCGGGACTGCGCGCTTCGTCGATGCCCATAACGTCGCCGTAACCCTCAATGCCGGCGGCGGCGAAACCCTGGCGACCCGCAATGTGATGATCGCCACCGGTTCCGAAGTGACGGCTCTGCCTGGCATCGCGATCGACGAGAAGATCGTGGTTTCGTCGACCGGCGCCCTCGACCTGGCCGCCGTGCCCAAGACCATGATCGTCATCGGCGGTGGCGTGATCGGCCTGGAACTCGGCTCGGTGTGGCGCCGGCTGGGCGCCGAGGTCACGGTGATCGAGTTCCTCGATCGCATCACGCCCGGCCTCGACGGCGAGGTGTCGAAGCAGTTCCTGCGCATCCTGGCCAAGCAGGGGATCAAATTCCTGCTTGGCCACAAGGTAACGACCTGCGTTTCGGACGGCAAGAAGGCCAGGCTCACGGTCGAGCCGGTGGCCGGGGGCGATGCCCTGGACCTCGCGGCCGATGTCGTGCTGGTGGCGGTCGGCCGGCGCCCCTATACCGACGGCCTCGATCTCGCGGCGGCGGGGGTCGAGGCGGGCCCGCGGGGCTTCATCCCGGTCGACGCCCATTACCGTACCAACGTCCCCACCATCTTTGCCGTCGGCGACGTCATCGGCGGCCTGATGCTGGCCCACAAGGCCGAGGAGGAGGGCGTCGCCGTGGCCGAGATCATGGCCGGCCAGGCGGGCCACGTGAACTACGACGCCATTCCCGGCGTCGTCTACACCATGCCGGAAGTGGCCAATGTCGGCCGTTCGGAAGAGGAACTGAAGGCCGCGGGCATCGCCTACAAGGTCGGCAAGTTCCCCTTTACCGCCAATGCCAGGGCCAAGGCAAACCTGACCACCGAAGGCTTCGTGAAGGTCCTGGCGGATGCCGCGACCGATCGCATCCTGGGTGCCCATATCATCGGCTCGGATGCCGGCAACATGATCGCCGAACTGGTCACCGCGATCGAATTCGGCGCTGCCGCCGAGGATGTCGGCCGCATCTGCCACGCCCACCCGACCGAGATGGAAGCCGTGCGCGAGGCGGCACTGGCAACCGACGGCCGGGTCCGCCAGATGTAGCGCGGCGGCGCGGTCATGTCAGAGCCGGAGCCGCGCCCGTCTGCCGCGATCGTCCGGTTCGCGCCGAAGCCGCGGCACGGCCGGGTGCTCGGGCCGCGCAGCCCGGTCGAGCGCCACCTGCGCCTGGCCGAGGCGGCCCTGTTCGGCGCCCTGTTCGGGCTGACCGGCCTGCTTGCCGTGGACCTGCCCTGGGGCTTGCTGTCGCCCGTTGCCGGGGCCGCTTTGTGCGGCCCGGTGTGGTACGCCATCGCACCCCGGCGCGGGGCCATCGATCTGGGCACGGTGATCGTTGCCGGCCTGGTCGCCGCCGTGACCGGCTGGGCCGGCCTGTCGGTCTATCTCGGCCTGGCCAAGGGCGGCGGCGTGGTCGTCACCTTTATCTTCGGCTTCGTCAATGCCCTGGCGCCCGCCTGGCCGGCGGCGATCGCCGCCGGGGCCGTGGTGGCGCGCCTGTCCCGCGCCTGGCGCCCCGGTCCGCCGCCTGGATCGGCGCCGTGATGCGCAGGCCCGGCGGCAGCCTGACGCAGACCCCGGGCACCAGGCCCGGCGCGCTGACGGCCGTCATCGGCTATCATCCCGTCCGGGAGACGCCGGACGGCGTTGGTCATGGGAGGTTATGATGGTGGCGCGGGTTATTGCCCTTCTGCTGGTCGGACTTCTGGCCTTCGCCATTGCCGGCCGGGCCGACGACATCGGCCCCCTGAAGGGCGCGGTGTTCGGCAGCGGAACCGAGGCGGTCGTGGTGCTGCTCCATGGCGACGTGTCGAAAGGCGGTCCGGCCGACTATCTCTACGGGACCGCCGGCGAATTCGCCGCCGCCTATCCCCAGGCGACGGTCTATGCCGTGCTGCGCCCGGGCTATGGCGACAGAGACGGCCAGACCAGCGCGGGGTGGAACAATCTCCGCCGCGACCACTATACCGCGGAAAACAACGATCTGGTGGCACAGGCCCTGGCCGCGGTGAAGCGCCCGGGCCGGCGCCTGATCGTGATGGGCCATTCGGGCGGCGCGGCGCAGCTTGGCGTCATCATCGCGCGCTATCCTGGCCTGGTGGATACCGCGGTCCTGGTTGCCTGTCCCTGCGACATCGGCCGCTGGCGCGAGGAGAACGGCCGGCGCCCCTGGTCGCAGAGCCAGTCGCCCCAGGCCTTCGCCGCCGACGTGCCGCCCGCCACCCGGGTGGTCGCGGTCACCGGGGACAAGGACACCAATGCCTTTCCGGCCCTTGCCCGGGACTATGTCGCGACCTTGCAGGCGAAGGGCGTCGATGCCCAATTCGTCCCGGTCGCCGACGCGGCGCATGATTTCAGCATGGGCCTCGCGCGCCCGGTCATGGCGCTGGTGGCCCAGGAGGTTCTGCGCTGAAGCCGCTTGCCGCGCCCCGCCGTGCCCCGGCCATCGGTGCCGGTGGCGGTCGGTCAACGGCGGTCGGTCAACTGCGGTCGGGCGCCCGGGCCCGCGGATGGGCATCGCGGTAGATGTCGAGCAGGCGCACCGCATCGACCGCGGTATAGCGCTGTGTGGTCGACAGGCTGGCATGGCCCAGCAGGTCCTGAATCGTCCGCAAATCGCCGCCAGCCCCCAGCAGGTGGGTGGCGAAGCTGTGGCGCAGGGCGTGGGGCGTGGCATCGGCCGGCAAGGCCAGGGCGCTGCGCAGTTGTTCGAGCAGGCGCTGGACGATGCGCGGCGACAGGGGGCCGCCCTTGGCCCCGATGAACAGGGGCGCGCCGCGGGTCCGGGCAAAGGGGCGCAGGGCGAGGTAATCGTCGACCGCGGCGGCGACTGCGGGAAGCACCGGAACCAGACGCTCCTTGTTGCCCTTGCCACGGATGCGCAGGACCTGGCCGATCGGGGCGGCGTCGCAGCTCAGCGAAAGCGCTTCGGCAAGGCGCAGCCCGCAGCCATAGAGCAGCATCACAACGGCCCGGTCGCGGGCTGCGATCCAGGGTTCCGCGGCGACCGTGTCGGCGGCCTCGACCACCCCCATGGCGGCGCGCTCGCTCAGCGGATGGGGGACGCCATGGGGCCGCTTGGGCCCCTTCAGGGCCAGGACGGCACTGTTCTGCGCCAGCCGCCGCGCCTCGAGATGGCGATAGAAGCTGCGCAAGCCGGACAGCTGGCGGGCGCTCGACGAGGCCCCCAGGCCGCCGCCGCGGCGCCGGGCGAGGAAGGCGCGGAAATCCTGCAGGGTGGCGCCGGCGACCCGGGCAAGGTCGGCGGGGCCGCCGTAATGGTCACCGAGGAAGCACAGGAACTGGCGCACGTCCCGGGCATAGGCATCGATGGTGTGGGGCGATGCCCGGCGTTCCCCCCGGAGCTGGGACAGCCATCCGGCCATGGCGGCCATCACCGCATCCGATGCCGGGACCCCGGCTATTGGCCGTGCTTCAGCCACAATTGGATCAGCCGCTCGACGGTCAGGGCCAGGAAGCCCAGCAGTTCGGCGCCCTGATTGGCCTCGTACTGGGTCGCCTCGCGGCTGCCCAGGGCGATCAGGCCCGGTGGCGAGCCTTCGCCCAGGTCGATGCGGGCGAGGGCCTGGCTGCGGACCAGGCCGGCGGCCGGCCCGAACAATTCCTGCGGCCCCTCGGCATTGCCCCACAGATGGACGGCCCGCCCAGGCCCGAGCAGGTGATCGACCGTGCCCTCGGGCAGCAGGAACAGGTTGGCGATCGGCGGCCGGTCGGCGCCGAGGTCGCCGGCCTCGACGCACAGGGTGACGACATCGATCCCCAGCACCCCGGCCAGGTCCTGGGTAATGGCATGAATCAGGCGCTCCAGGCTGCCGGCTTCGAGCAGCATCAGGATCGCCTCGTGGACCAGGCCCTGGGCGGTCAAATTGGCCCTGGCCGCGCCCAGCACTTCGGTATGGAACTGCTTCAGCCGGGCATTGTCGCTGCGCAGCCGGCTCATCATCACCTGCTGCAGGTCGACCACCCGGCCATCGCCGCGTTCGGGCCCCTCGGGCAAGGTGGCGGCCTCCAGCACCTCGGGGTGCTTGGCCAGGAAGCCCGGATGGCTGATCAAATAGTCCCGGACTTCGCCGGCGGTCGGGCGGCGTGCGGCGCGGGCCGCGGGCTTGGTCGCCGCGGGGTCGGCGGTCTCGCCGGCGAGGGCGGTGGGGGTCGGTCCTGAGGAATCCTGGGTCATGGCCGGGCTACAGGATCGCCTGGCCGGTCTTGTGCCAGTCGGCGAGAAACGCCTCCAGGCCCCGGTCGGTCAGGGGATGGGCGATCAACTGCTTGAGCACAGCGGGCGGCAGCGTCGCCACATCGGCGCCCAGCTTGGCGGCGTCGACGACATGGCGCGGATTGCGCACGCTGGCCACCAGGATCTCGGTCGCCAGGCTGTCGTAATTGTCGTAGATCTGCCGGATCTCGGAAATCAGCGCCATGCCGTCGGTTGCGATGTCGTCCAGCCGGCCGACGAAGGGCGAGATGAAGCTCGCCCCGGCCTTGGCCGCCAGCAGCGCCTGGGCGGCCGAAAAGCACAGGGTGACGTTGACCATGATGCCTTGCCCCGACAGCGCCTTGCAGGTCTTCAGCCCGGCCCAGGTCAGCGGTACCTTGACCGCGACATTGTCGGCCAGCCGGGCGAGCTTTTCGCCCTCCTTGAGCATGGTCTCGAAATCGGTCGCGGTGACTTCGGCGGAGACGGGACCCTCGACCAGATCGCAGATCTCCGATATCACCTCCAGCATGTTGCGCCCGGTCTTGGCGATCAGGCTGGGATTGGTGGTGACGCCGTCGAGCAGGCCGGTCGAGGCGAGATCCCTGATCTCCCGGCTATCGGCGGTATCGATAAAGAACTTCATCGACGCAAAATCCTTGACGGCGCAACAACGGGCGGCGGGGCAGGGAAGCAGGATTGGCGGGGAATCGATCATGGTGCCCCCCACGGCCGGAGCATAGCGGATGGCACGGAACGGGGAAAGGAAAGGCGCGGCCGGGGCCGGTGATTCGTCACGGTGCCGGGTCCTGTTGCCCTTGCCGTTCGACGGGCCGCTGGATTATGCGGTGCCCGCCGGGCTGGGTGCTGCGCCAGGAGACTTCGTCGAGGTGCCGCTGGGGCCGCGCCGGCTGGCCGGCGTGGTGTGGGACGGTGACGGTGACGCCAGCCTGCCGCCGTCCCGCCTGAAGCCCATCGCCCGACTCCTCGACCTGCCGCCCATGGGCGCGACCGCCCGCCGCTTCATCGACTGGATCGCGGCCTATACCATGAGCCCGCCGGGCCAGGTTCTGCGCCTGTTCGTGACGGCGGCCAATAATGACCCGCCGCGCGACCTGCTCGTCTACCGGGCCACCGGGAATCCGCCCGAGCGCCTGACCGCCGGCCGGCGCCGCGTCCTCGAAGCCGCCGCGGCCGGGCCGCTCGGTGCGGCCGACCTGGCCCGCCAGGCGGCGGTCGGCGTCGGGGTGGTCCGGGCCCTGGCCGAGGCCGGCGGCCTGGAAGCGACCCTGCTGCCGCCGCCCGGGTGGCCGGCGCCCGATCCCGGGTTCTGCCCGCCGCTGCTGTCGGAGGCCCAGGCCGCGGCCGCCGACCGTCTGCGCGGCCTGGTCGCGGCGCGCCGTTTTCAGGGTGTGCTGCTCGATGGCGTGACCGGGTCGGGCAAGACCGAGGTCTATTCCGAAGCCATTGCCGAAGCCTTGCGGCAGGGCCGGCAGGCCCTGGTGCTCCTGCCGGAAATTGCGCTGACCGCCGGCCTGATCGGGCGTTTTGCCGCCCGCTTCGGCGTCCCGCCGGCGCTCTGGCACTCGGATCTGGCGGGCCGCGAGCGGCGACAGGTCTGGCGGGCCGTGGCGCGGGGCGAGGTGCCGCTGGTGGTCGGGGCCCGCTCGGCCCTGTTCCTGCCGTTTTCCGATCTCGGTCTGGTCGTGGTCGACGAGGAACACGACCCGGCCTTCAAGCAGGACGAGGGGGTCGCCTATCACGGTCGCGACATGGCCGTGGTGCGGGCCTCGCTGGAGGCGATTCCGGTGATCCTCGCCAGCGCCACCCCAAGCCTGGAATCCCTCGCCAATGTCGAGGCCGGCCGCTATCTCAGCCTGCATCTGCCCGAGCGTCATGGCGGGGCGGTGCCAGCGGCGGTCGAACTGGTGGATCTGCGCGAAACCCCGCCGGAACGGGGCAGCTTCCTGTCGCCGCCCGTGCGCGCCGCCCTGGCCGAAACCCTGGCCCGCGGCGAGCAGAGCCTGCTGTTCCTGAATCGGCGGGGCTATGCCCCGCTGACCCTGTGCCGGCGCTGCGGCCACCGCATGGAATGCCCCAACTGTACGGCGTGGCTGGTCGAGCATCGCTATAGCCGGCGCCTGGTCTGCCACCATTGCGGTCATGGCCTGGCCATCCCCGATCGCTGCCCGGAATGCGCCGCCGAGGACAGTCTGGTGGCCTGCGGCCCCGGGGTCGAGCGGATCGCCGACGAGGTCGCGTCGGTCCTGCCCCAGGCCCGGCGCCTGGTCATGGCCTCGGACACGCTGGCCGGGCCCCAGGCCCTGGCGGCGGCGTTCGAGCAGATTTCCGACCGCGCGGTCGATATCGTGATCGGCACCCAGGTGGTCGCCAAGGGGCACCATTTCCCGTTTCTCACCCTGGTCGGGGTGGTCGATGCCGACCTCGGGCTGGCCGGCGGCGACCTGCGCGCGGCCGAACGGACGTTCCAGATGCTGACCCAGGTGGCGGGCCGGGCCGGCCGGGCCGAGCGGCCGGGGCGGGCCTTGCTGCAAAGCTGGGATCCCCGCCAGCCGGTCATCCAGGCGATCGCCGCCGGTAATCGCGACGGCTTCGTCGCAACCGAGGCGGCGGCCCGCCGCCGGCACGGCCTGCCACCCTATGGCCGGCTGGTCGCCCTGGTCCTGTCCGGCCCCGACCCGGCCGAGGTCATGGC
>JAJFJE010000346.1 GCA_021774355.1 Alphaproteobacteria bacterium | reverse complement strand
GCGAAGCCGCCAGCTTGATCAATTGCTCGGGCCGGGCATAGCCGGTGATGAAGTTGAACACCAGGGCGGCGTCCCGCCCGATCACCGGGTCGGCGGTGAAGAAGGACAGGTCGGTATAGATGCGCGCCGTGATCGGATGGTAGTTGCCGGTGCCGAAATGGACATAGGTGGTCAAGGCCCCGGCCTCGCGGCGCACCACCAGGCTGATCTTGGCGTGGGTCTTCAGCTCCAGGAAGCCGTAGACCACCTGGACGCCGGCCCGTTCCAGGTCGCGTGCCCATTTTATATTGGCCGCCTCGTCGAAGCGGGCCTTCAACTCGACCAGGGCGGTGACCGACTTGCCCGCCTCTGCCGCCTCGATCAGCGCCTTGACGACGGGGGAGTCGTTGGAGGTTCGGTAGAGTGTCTGCTTGATCGCCACCACCGCCGGATCCTGAGCCGCCTGGCGCAGGAACTGGACCACCACGTCAAAGCTCTCATAAGGGTGGTGAACCACGATATCCTTGGCCTTGATGGCGGCGAAGCAATCCCCCCCGAAGTCGCGGATCCGTTCGGGAAATCGGGGGTTGAAAGGGGTGAACTTCAGTTCCGGCTTGTCGACGATCAACTGGCTGGCATCCGCCAGCCCCAGAATGCCGTCGACCACCACCACTTCCGTAGGATCGACCTCCAACTCGCCGACCACCAGCCGGCGCAAATCCTCGGGCATGGCGGAATCGATCTTCAGCCGGATCACGCTGCCCCGGCGGCGGCGCTTCAGCGCCGATTCGAACACCCGGACCAGATCCTCCGCCTCTTCCTCGATCTCCATGTCGGAGTCGCGGATGATCCGGAACAGGCCACGGGTCACCATGTCGTAATTAGGGAACAGCCGGTCGAGGAACAGGCCGACGGCATTCTCCAGGCTGATGAAGCGGACCTCGTTGCCGGGCAGGCGGATGAACCGCTCGATCTGGCTGGGCAGCGGCAGCAGGGCCTTCAGGCCCGCCCCGTCGCTGCGCCGCTTGAGCTGCAGCACCAGGGTGAAGCCGAGATTGGGAATGAAGGGGAACGGGTGGGCCGGATCGACGGCCAGGGGCGTCAGCACCGGAAAGATATGGTCGAGAAAGCGCGCCGCCAGCCAGCTGTGCTCGGCCGCGGTCAGCTCGGACGGATCGAGCACGGTTACACCGGCATGGCGCAGGGCGCCGGTCACCTCGATCCAGCAGCGCTGCTGGTCGGCCATCAGCTGGGCCGCGGCGACGTTGATGTCGCCCAGTTGCTGGGCCGGGCTCAGCCCGTCATAGGACACCATCTGAATGCCGGCGCGCATCTGGCCGCGCAGCCCGGCCACCCGCACCATGTAGAACTCGTCGAGATTATTTGCCGAAATCGACAGGAAGCGCAGCCGCTCGAGCAGAGGATGACGCGGGTTGAACGCCTCGTCGAGGACCCGGCAATTGAACGCGAGCCACGACAATTCGCGATTGATGAAGCGTTCGGGTGACCCGAAGTCGAGACCCGGGACATCACCCTTCGGCGGCTCGCAGCGCTGTATCTCAATCCGTGGCGAAGCCGCCTCGGGCGCGTCGCCCGCGCTTGCGTCCGTCGCCTTCTTTGTTGCCTGTTCGGTCACCCACACCTCCTGCCCATGGCAGCCCGACCGTAGCCTACAGAGTCAAGATGACAGCTTCATGGCGCCTCGGCCAGGGCACCGACGACGCGGCGCACCAAGGGCGCGCTCAGGCGGCGGCCGGCCGACAGGGATTCCCGGTCCAACGCCTCGGCAACCGCGCGGGGCGCCTCCGGGGTCATGTCGATATGGCTGACGATCCAGGCGATCAGCCCGGACTCCAGGGCCAATTGCCGGTCTGCCAGGTGCTTGGCGATCAGGGCACCGAGCACGGCCTCGTCGGGCAGGCCGAGACGGGCGACCGGCAGGGCGGCGAGGCGCGAGCGCAGGTCGGGCAACACCACCGGCCAGCGGGCCGGCGGGCTACTGGCGGTCACGAGCAGGGTGCCGCCGGCTTCGCGGACGGCGTTGATCAGGTGGAACAGGGCATCCTGGTCGGCGATGGCGTCGGCCCCCTCGATCACCACGGCGCCGCCGGCCAGGTCGGGTATGTCGGCGACGGTCAAGGATCGGGGATGGGCCGAGACGGCGCCGTGGTCGAGCGCCCAGATCGTCGCCAGATGGGTCTTGCCGCTGGCCGACGGCCCGGCCAAGGCCAGAATGCCGCCCTGCCAGTCGGGCCAACGGCCGAGCCACGCCACCGCCTCGCGATTGCCGTCGTGGATGATCAGGTCGTCCCGCCCCAAGGCGACGTCGAAGGGTAGCGCCAAAGCGAGCTGTGCCGGCTCAACCATCGCTGTGGTCGCCGCGATAGAACGAACTGGCCAGGTAGCGCTCGATCCCGAAGCGCACCAGTACCCCGATCGCAGCCGCGACGGGGACCGCCAGCAGGACCCCCAGGAAGCCGAACAGGGTGCCGCCCGCGAGCAGGGCGAAGATGATCCACAGATCATGCAGGTCGACCCGCCTGCCGACGATACGCGGCTGGTAGAAGCTGCCCTCGAGGGCCTGGACCACCAGATAGACGCCGACGATCAAGCCGATGACCACCCAGTCAAGGCCCGACTCGCCGATCCCCACCAGAAGCGCCACGCTGAGGCCGACCACGCCGCCGACATAGGGCACGAACGCCAGGATTCCCGCGATCATGCCGATGACCACGGCGAAATCGACCCCGACCGCGGTCCAGCCAACGGCGTAGAGAACCCCCGAGATCAGGCAGACCAGGGTCTGGCCCCGGACAAAGCCCGAGAGCACGGTATCGATGCGGCCGGCCTGCACCCGGATGGTCGGGGCATAGGCCCTGGGCAGCCAGCTGTCGACCCGGGCGACCATGCGGTCCCAGTCGCGCAGCAGGTAGAACGCCACGACCGGGGTAATCAGCAGGATCGACAGGACGTCGATCAGCAACATGCCGCCGGACCACAGCCGTCCCGCCAGGTCGCCGACCAGGGCGACGGCGGTGCTGCCGACCTGGCCCAGGCCATTGCCCAGATCCTGGGCTTCGCCACGGGGCAGCCAGTCGTGGAGCCGGGCCACCGACCGGCTGACGAGGTCCTGGGCCCGCCCCAGCATGTCGGGCAAGGCCGCGGCGAGCGCCAGGGTCTGGTCGCGGACCAGCGGAAACAGCACCACGAGGGACAGCAGCCCGGCCACCGCGATCCCGGCCAGGACCAGGCAGGTGCCCAGAGTCCGGCCGGCCCCCCGGGCTTCGCACCAGTCGACCAGGGGGTCGAGCAGATAGGCCAGGGCCATGCCGACGACAAAGGGCAGCAACATCGCCGAGAGCAGCCAGACGAGCACGGCCAGGACGGCGAATGCGCCACCCCAGAACAGGATATGCCGCCGCCCGCTCATCGCGCGTCCTCGGCACCGGTCATCGCCTGGAGCCACCGCGCCATGTAGTGGCCCCAGGACAAGAGCGTCGTCCCGGCCACCAGCCAGAGCAGGATCTCGGTCACGGTCCCGGCCGTCGCCACGTCGCCGAAGGCCGGATGGCCGAGCAGCC
>JAJFJE010000345.1 GCA_021774355.1 Alphaproteobacteria bacterium | reverse complement strand
TTCCAGACATCGGTGAACGCGGTGAAGGTCTTGGTCGAGGCGACCCTGGCTCTCGAGCCGTCGCTTGCCACGTCGCCGGCCGGAAAGGCCAACTGATCGGCAGGTGAATGGTTGTGCCCCGCGGCAAATCGCGATAAGACGCCGAGCCACGGGACACCCTTCTCTGCATCCCTCTATGCCCTCGCGGCAGATCCGATGGACGCCCCATGAACATTCATGAATATCAGGCCAAGGCCCTGCTGGCCAAATACGGCATCGCCGTGCCCAAGGGCGGTGTTGCCTACACCGCGGAAGAAGCCGTCAAGGTGGCGCAGGACCTGCCCGGCCCGGTCTGGGTGGTCAAGGCCCAGATCCATGCCGGCGGCCGCGGCAAGGGCGGCGGCGTCAAGGTGCTGAAGGCGATCGACGAGGTCGGGCCGACCGCCGCCAAGATGATCGGCATGACCCTGGTGACCCATCAGACCGGCGCGCAGGGCAAGGAAGTCAAGCGGGTCTATATCGAGGACGGCTCGAAGATCGCCCGCGAGCTTTACCTGGCCGCCCTGGTCGACCGCAAGTCCGGGCGCATCGCCTTCATCGCCTCGACCGAAGGCGGCATGGAGATCGAGAAGGTCGCCGCCGAGACCCCGGAAAAGATCCTGACCCTGGGGGTCGATCCGGCAACCGGCGTGCAGGGCTTCCATGGCCGCCGCATCGCTTTCGCCCTGGGCCTCCAGGACCGCCAAATCGGCGCCTGCGTCAAGCTGGTGACGGCGCTGTACAAGGCCATGCTCGACACCGATGCCGGCCTGCTGGAAATCAATCCGCTGGTGGTCACCCAGGAGGGCAGCCTGATCGCCCTCGACGCCAAGATGAACTTCGACGACAACGCCCTGTTCCGGCACAAGGATATCCTGGACCTGCGCGATCCCGACGAAGAAGATCCGATGGAGCGCGAGGCGGCCAAGCACGAACTGTCCTACGTCAAGCTCGACGGCAATATCGGCTGCATGGTCAACGGCGCCGGCCTGGCCATGGCGACCATGGACATCATCAAGCTCTATGGCGGCGAGCCGGCCAATTTCCTCGATGTCGGCGGCGGGGCCACCCGCGAGCGGGTCACCGAGGCGTTCAAGATCATCCTGTCCGATCCCAATGTCGAAGGCATCCTGGTCAACATCTTCGGCGGCATCATGCGTTGCGACGTGATTGCCGAAGGGGTGATCGCCGCCGCCCGCGAGGTTTCGCTCAGCGTGCCCCTGGTGGTTCGCCTGGAAGGCACCAACGTCGCCCTGGGCAAGAAGATCCTGGCCGAGTCGGGCCTGCCCATTACCTCCGCCGACAATCTGGCCGATGCCGCCGACAAGGTCGTGCGGGCTGTGAAGGAGGCCGCGTAAATGTCGGTTCTCGTTGATAAAAACACCAAGGTAATCTGTCAGGGCTTCACCGGGGCCCAGGGCACTTTCCACTCCGAGCAGGCGATTGCCTATGGCACGCAGATGGTCGGCGGGGTGACCCCGGGCAAGGGCGGCGGCGACCATCTGGGCCTGCCGGTCTTCGATACGGTGGCCGAGGCCCGGGCCCGCACCGGGGCCAATGCGACGGTGATCTACGTGCCGCCGCCATTTGCGGCGGACGCCATTCTCGAGGCGATCGACGCCGGCATCGAACTGGCCGTGTGCATCACCGAAGGCATCCCGGTGCTCGACATGATCCGGGTCAAGCGGGCCCTCGGCGGCTCGAAGACCCGGCTGATCGGCCCCAACTGTCCCGGCGTGATCACCCCGGGCGAGTGCAAGATCGGCATCATGCCGGGCCATATCCACCAGCGCGGCAATGTCGGCATCGTGTCCCGTTCGGGCACGCTGACCTATGAGGCGGTGGCGCAGACCACTGCGGCCGGCCTGGGCCAGTCGACCTGCATCGGCATCGGCGGCGATCCGGTCAACGGCACCAATTTCGTCGATTGCCTGGAGCTGTTCCTGGCCGACCCGGAAACCACCTCGATCATCATGATCGGCGAAATCGGCGGCGACGCCGAGGTGATGGGCGCCGAGTTCCTGAAGGCCTCCAAGATCAAGAAGCCGACCGTCGGCTTCATTGCCGGGCGGACCGCACCCCCGGGCCGCCGCATGGGCCATGCCGGAGCGGTGATCTCGGGCGGCAACGACACCGCGGATTTCAAGGTCGAGGCGCTGAAGTCGGCAGGCATTCGGGTGGCCGAATCGCCGGCCGCCCTGGGCACGACCCTGGTCGCTCTGCTCAAAGGCTGAGCGGCGATGGCCGACGGCATGCCAGTGGGCGTCCCGGCTTCGGCTCGGGGCGCCCATGCGCCATCGTCCTATGTCGAGCCCTTGACCGGAACGGGCGCTGCCCCGACCTTGGTCGGGGGTGCCAAAAAGGCACAGTCGCGGCATAACCAGAGCGACGCTATGCCGCGACGGGTGCGGGCGGCGAATCGTGCCGCTAAACTCCTTGGGGTTGATTGCGGCGGGCTTGGGCCCGTCGTCTGTTGTTTCTGAGTAAACGGCAAGGTGGCGCGCGGTCGCGCCGTGACGGACAATGACCCAGCTCGACGATAGCTCTTTTCTGCAGGGCGCCAACGGCGCCTTTATCGAGGACCTGTATGCCCGCTTCGAGCGGGACCCGACCTCGGTGGACGCCAGTTGGCGGGTCTTTTTCAACGGTCTGGGCGAGCATCTGAACGGTGCGGCCCAGGCCCCCGCCTGGAAGCGGGCGGACTGGCCGCCGCCGGCCACCGGGTTCGGCGACGAGGAGGCGGGCCCGGTGCTCGCCGAGCGCGGCGGCGACTCCCATGTCGCGGCCATCGACTCGGTTCAACTGCGCTCGGTGACGCTCGATTCGATCCGCGCAATCATGCTGATCCGGGCCTATCGCATTCGCGGCCATCTGATCGCCAATCTCGATCCCCTGGGCATCGACCCGGGCAGGCATCACCCGGAACTCGACCCCGGGACCTATGGCTTCGGCGAGCGCGACTGGGACCGGCCGATCTATCTCGACCGCGTTCTGGGCATGGAAACGGCGACCCTGCGCGAGATCATGGAGGTCCTGCGTCGGACCTATTGCTCGACCATCGGGGTCGAGTTCATGCACATCTCCGATCCCGACGAGAAGCGCTGGGTGCAGGAGCGGATCGAGGGCCGCGAGAAGGAGATATCCTTCACGGTCGAGGGCAAGCGGGCGATCCTGAACAAGCTGCTCGCGGCGGAAGGCTTCGAGTATTTTCTGAACAAGCGCTTCACCGGCACCAAGCGCTTCGGGCTGGATGGCGGCGAGGCCCTGATCCCGGCCATGGAAGGGATCATCAAGCGGGCGGGTGCGCTGAACTGCAAGGAGATCGTGCTGGGCATGTCCCATCGCGGCCGGCTGAACGTCCTGGCCAATGTCATGGGCAAGCCCTATGTGGCGATTTTCTCCGAGTTCCAGGGCGGCTCGGCCAATCCCGACGACGTCCAGGGCTCGGGCGACGTCAAGTACCACCTGGGAACCTCGTCCGACCGCGAATTCGACGGCAATCAGGTCCATCTGTCGCTGGCCGCCAACCCCAGCCATCTGGAGATTGTCGATCCGGTGGTGCTGGGCAAGGCGCGGGCCAAGCAATGGCAGCGCGGCGACATCGACCGGGTCGAGGTGATGCCTGTGCTGCTGCACGGCGACGCCGCTTTCGCCGGCCAGGGCGTGGTCGCCGAATGCTTCGGCCTGTCCGGGCTGCGCGGCTACCGGACCGGCGGCACCATCCACATCATCGTCAACAACCAGATCGGCTTCACCACCAGCCCGCATTATTCCCGCTCGTCGCCCTATCCGTCGGACATGGCGAAGATGGTTGCGGCACCGATCTTCCACGTGAATGGCGACGACCCGGAGGCGGTCTGCCATGTCGCCAAGATCGCGGTGGAGTATCGGCAGAAATTCCGCAAGGACGTGGTCATCGACCTGTTCTGCTATCGCCGCTACGGCCATAACGAAACCGACGAGCCGATGTTCACCCAGCCGAAAATGTATTCGGCGATTACCGCCCATCCTTCGGTCGGCAAGGTCTATGCGAAGCGCCTGGCCGACGAGGGCGTGATCAGCGCGGCCGAGTCCGAGGCGATGGAGCAGGCGTTCTACGCCCGCCTGGACAGCGACCTGGAAAGCGCCAAGACCTATCGGCCGAACAAGGCCGACTGGCTGGAAGGCCGCTGGTCCGGCCTGCAGGTGGCCCGGGGCGACGTCCGCCGGGGCGAGACCGACGTGCCGATGCGCACCCTCAAGGATATCGGCAAGGTCCTGACGACGGTGCCCGAGGGGTTCAACGTCCACCGCACCCTGCGCCGCATTCTCGACGCCAAGACCCGCATGTTCGAGCAGGGCGAAGGCCTCGACTGGGCGACGGCCGAGGCCCTGGCCTTCGGGTCGCTGCTCCTGGAGGGCAGCCATGTCCGGTTGTCCGGCCAGGATTCGGGGCGCGGCACCTTCTCCCAGCGCCACGCCGTCTGGATGGACCAGAAGACCGAGGAGCGCTACCTGCCGCTGCAGCATCTGGGCAAGGACGCCAATGCCTTCGAGGTCCATGATTCGATGCTGTCCGAGGCGGCGGTGCTGGGCTTCGAGTACGGCTACAGCATGGCCGAGCCCAACGCCCTGGTGCTGTGGGAGGCGCAGTTCGGCGATTTCGCCAATGGTGCCCAGGTGGTGGTCGACCAGTTCGTGTCGTCGGGCGAGTCGAAATGGCTGCGCATGTCCGGCCTGGTTTTGCTGTTGCCCCACGGCTATGAGGGCCAGGGGCCGGAACACAGTTCGGCCCGGCTCGAGCGCTACCTGCAACTCTGCGCCGAAGACAATATGCAGGTCGCCTACTGCACGACGCCGGCCAACTACTTCCACATCCTGCGCCGGCAGCTCCACCGCAAGTTCCGCAAGCCGCTGGTCATGATGACCCCCAAATCGCTGCTGCGGCACCCCCGGGCGGTGTCGAGCCTTGCCGAGTTCGGGCCCGACACCTCGTTCCACCGGCTGCTCGATGACGACTACGATCTGAACGGCGTGTTTCCCAAGGCGACCACCGATTTCCGCCTGGCCGCGGACGACAAGATCCGCCGGGTCGTGGCCTGTTCGGGCAAGGTCTATTACGACCTGCTGGCGGAACGCGAGAAAATGGGCCAGGACAAAGTCTATCTGGTCCGGGTCGAGCAGCTCTATCCGTTCCCGGCCAAGAGTCTGGTCAAGGTGATGCAGCGCTTCCCCAAGGCCGACGTGGTGTGGTGCCAGGAGGAGCCCAGGAACATGGGCGCCTGGTTCTTCGTCGAGCCCTGGATCGAGTGGGTCATGGGCAAGACCGGGCGGCCGATGCGCGCGCGTTATGTCGGCCGGGCGGCGGCGGCTTCGCCCGCGACCGGCATGCTCAAGAAGCACGTCGAGGAACAGGCCCGCCTGGTCGGCGATGCCTTGACCATCTGAACACAAAGCTTAATTCAGCACGGCCCGAGAGGCAGATGATGACGATCGAATTGAAGGTGCCGCAGCTCGGCGAATCCGTTGTCGAGGCGACCATCGGACGGTGGTTGAAACAGGCCGGCGACGCGGTCACCAAGGACGAGTTGCTGGCCGAGCTTGAAACCGACAAGGTTGCGGTCGAGCTGAGCGCCCCGGCCACCGGCCGGCTGGCCGCCATCGATGCCAAGACGGGCGACACCGTTGTTCCGGGCCAAGTCATCGGCGTGATCGAGGAAGGCGCCGCGGCGGCCTCGCCCGCGGCAAAGCCCGCTGGGGCCCCCGCGTCACCGCCGCCCGCGCCGCCGCCCGCACCGCTGCCGGCTGTGGCCGCTGCCGGCCAGCCCGGTCCGGCGGCGCGCAAGGCCCTGGCCGAAAGCGGCCTCGCCCCGGCTTCGATCGCCGCCACCGGCCCCGGCGGCCGCATCACCAAGGCCGACGTGGCAGTGGCACAGGCGGCGCCCGCCGCCCCG
>JAJFJE010000344.1 GCA_021774355.1 Alphaproteobacteria bacterium | reverse complement strand
CGGCGGCACCGGCGCCGACAGCATGGCCGGCGGTTTCGGCAATGACAGCTATGTCGTCGACAATGTGGGGGACGTGGTGACCGAAAACGCCAGCAATGGCGCTGACACGGTGCGCTCCAGCCTGGCCACCTACACGCTGACCGATAATGTGGAAAATCTCGTCCTGACCGGCGCCGGCAACATCGCGGGCGTGGGCAATGCGCTGGCCAACAGTCTCACCGGCAATGGCGGCGCCAATGCCCTGAATGGCGGCGACGGCAAGGACACACTTGACGGCGCCGGCGGCGCGGACACCCTGACCGGCGGGGCCGGCAATGACGTGTTCGTCTTCACCGCCGAGGAAGCGAATGGCGACACCGTCGTTGATTTCGATGGCAAGGGTGCGTCGGCGGGCGACAGCCTGCGCCTGGTCGGCTACGGCACCTTCGAGGACGGCGCCCGGCTCTTCCAGCTCGATGCCACCCACTGGCTGGCCGTCTCGTTCGGCGGCGGCATTCAGGATATCCTGACCTTCAGCAACGCCGCAGCAATCCATTCCAGCGATTTCGTCTTCGTCTGATTCGTCGTCCCGATATCCGGGGCAAGGCGGTCTCCGGGGCACGGCGGTCCGGCTTGAATTGCCCCGGGTATCCCGATAGCCGTGTCGGCCGGGAAGCGCCCGCTTCAGATCGGGCGATGCTGCCCGCCGTCACCAGAATCGTCATGACCGGGCTCGTCCCGGTCATCCGCGCCTGTGCGGCGGGCCACCGCGTCCCGGTGGATGGCCGGCACCGGGCCGGCCACGACGATAAGGCGTGTTCCGCGTCGCTTATGACAGCCGGAGTTTCGTCACCGGACAGCCGCGCGCCGTGGCCCGGGTGATGAAGGTGTCATCCCTCAGCCGGTATAGGGGCGGATGGTGATCTCGACCCGGCGATTCTGCTGGCGCCCGGCATCGCTGGAATTGTCTGCGACCGGCTGGGTCTCGCCCATGCCGACGCTGGAGATGCGCTCCTTGATCACGCCGCGCTGGACCAGATAGCTGGCCACCGAAATGGCGCGCCGTTCGGACAATTGCTGGTTCATCTGGTCGGAACCGACATTGTCGGTGTGGCCGACCACGTCGACATAGGACTGGCGGAACTGGTTCAGGACATTGGAGACGTCGGTGAGCGGCTTTTCGAACTGCGGCTCGATCACCGACGAGCCGGTCTTGAAGGTCACGCCGCCGGGCAGGATGAGCTGGATATTGTCGCCGATCCGGCGCACCGCGATGCCGGTATTGGCCGTTGCCTGGCGCATGGCGCGCTCTTGCTCGTCCATGTAATGGCCGACCGCGCCGCCGGCCAGGGCGCCGATGCCGGCGCCGATCAAGGCGCCCTTCAGATTATTCTTGGCGACCGCTGCGCCGAGGCCCGCGCCGACCAGGGCGCCGATGCCGGCCCCGGCCCCCGTGTTCGACATGCGCCCGTCCTCTGCACAGCCGGCGGCAAGGCCGGCCACCATCGCCAGTGCGAGGGTCTTTTTCAACATGAACGGTCTCCTTGGGAATGGGGTGTCCGGCATAGCAATGCCCGGGCGGTCATTAGGTTGCATCGGAATACGACGCCATCGTGACATTGCGGCATCACTTGCCCCATCATGGGCCGGATGCGCCGGATCCGGCGCGGCGGGTCCGGCAGCGGACCCGCCGCGGCGCCGATCACTGCTGGCCCAGAATGGGCTGCAGTTTCATGGCCACCGCCATGTTGCCTTCGACCTTCAGCTTGCCCATCATGAACGCCGTGGTGGCGTCCAACTTGCCATCGGCAAGATTCTTGAAGTCGGCCAGGGCAACCTTGATCGTGCAATCGGCAGGCTTGTCGTCATTGCTGACCGTGTTGGGGGTCGCCTTGCCGTCGATATAGATGAAGCCGGCGCCGTTGAAGTTGAATTTCAGGGTGGCGCCGAGCCCGGAATTGGCCCCCACGCGTTTGCGCAATTCGTCGGTGATCTGGGTGATCTCGTCGCTCATCTTCGTCTCCCGCTGCCTGTCGCGCCAGGACCCTTGTCGCCCCGGTTGCCGCTCAAGATACCCAAAGCCATTGCCCTGACAAGAACTCTATTCAGTATGAGTGCAATTTTTTAGCGGGCAAGGCCCAGGCCGGCGGCCAGTTGTGCGACGCGCGCCGCTGCGACCGCGGCCGGGTAGGGCTGGCGCGGCCCGCTGCCCCAGACCGGTCCCGGCCAGGCGGCGTCGCCCTCGACCCGGGCGACCACGTGAAGGTGCAGTTGGCGCACCATGTTGCCCAGGGCGCCGGTGTTGATCTTGCTGCCGAACCCGGCCAGAACCGCGCCGCAACGCAGGGTTTCCTGCCACACCAGAAGGCCGTCGGCCGGTTCCAACTGATGTAGCTCGGTCAGGCCGGCGCGGCGCGGCACCAGGATTGCCCAGGGAAAGCGGGCATCGTCCATCAGCAGGACCCGGCACAGGGCAAGGTCGCCGACCGGGACGGTATCGGCGGCAAGTTGCGGGGCGAGGTGGAAGGCCGTCACGGCGACTCCGGGCAAAAGTTGAGCAAGGATGCAGTAATGTCCAATATGTGACGTTTGGAGCTTGCCTGAAACCATGGTCGCTCGGCTATGCTCGCGCCTGCATGATCACCACGCGCGTACTTGATGCGGCCGACGCCGCCCACGCCGTCGCCGCCCTGAGCGACCTGCTTATGGAGGCGGTCGACGCCGGGGCCTCCGTCTCCTTTATCGCACCGCTCAGCCGGGCCGAGGCCGAGGCCTTCTGGCAGGAAGTGGTGACCGCGGTGATGACCGGCCGTCGCCTCCTGGTGGTGGCCGATCTTGACGGTCGTCTGGTCGGGACGGTCCAGGTCGATCTCTGTCCCATGCCGAATCAGGTTCATCGGGGCGAGATCATGAAGCTGATCGTCGCCCTGGAAGCGCGGCGTTCGGGCGTCGGCGAGCAACTGATGGAAGTTGCCGAGGCGGCGGCCTGCGCCGCCGGGCGGACCCTGCTGACCCTCGACACGCGCATCGGCGATACGGCCGAACGGCTCTATCGCCGGCTGGGCTGGACGCCGGTCGGGGTCATCCCGCGCTTTGCCCGCTCGTCGCGGGGCGATTTCGAGGACGCCGTGTTCTTTTACAAGGATCTGTCGCCGGCCGTCCCGGCGGCCTCGATTGCCGATGTCGCGGCGCAGGGCTAGGGCCGCGGCGTCCCAGGGATGCGGATTCCCCTTCCGCTGAAAAGCCACTAGGCTCAATCAACCAGAGCGGAGCCAGGACGATGCTGATCGGGGTCCCCAAGGAGATCAAAACCCATGAATATCGGGTGGGCCTGACCCCCGCCAGCGTCCGGGAACTGACGGCCCATGGCCATCACGTCCTGATCGAAAGCAATGCCGGCCATGCCATCGGCCTGGACGACGACCACTTTGTGAAAGCCGGTGCCAGCATCGTGCCCGACGCCGCCGAGGTGTTCGGCGCGGCCGACATGGTGATCAAGGTCAAGGAGCCGCAGCCGGCGGAATGCGCCATGCTGCGCCCCGGCCAACTGCTGTTCACCTATCTCCACCTGGCCCCGGACCCGGCCCAGGCGCGGGCCCTGATCGCCTCGGGCTGCACTGCCGTTGCCTATGAGACGGTGACCGATTCCCGGGGCGGCCTGCCCCTGTTGTCGCCGATGTCGGAAGTGGCCGGGCGCATGGCGATTCAGGCCGGGGCCCATTGCCTGGAGATGGAGCAGGGCGGCCGCGGCATGCTGCTGGGCGGGGTGCCCGGCGTGCCGGCCGCCCGGGTCGTGATCCTGGGTGGCGGCGTGGTCGGTACCAATGCCGCACGCATGGCCATGGGCCTGGAGGCCCATGTCACGGTGATCGACAAGTCGCTCAACCGGCTGAAGGAACTCGACCAGCAGTTCGGTGCCATGCTGAACACCATCTATGCCACCCGGGACGCGCTCGAGGAGTTCGTCCTGGGGGCGGATCTGGTGGTCGGCGCCGTCCTGGTGCCGGGTGCTGCCGCGCCCAAGCTGGTCACGGCGGCCATGGTCCAGGCGATGAAGCGCGGCTCGGTGCTGGTCGACGTGGCGATCGACCAGGGCGGCTGCTTCGAGACCTCGCGCCCCACCACCCATGCGGCGCCGACTTACGTGGTCGACGAAGTCATCCACTATTGCGTCGCCAACATGCCGGGGGCGGTGGCCCGCACCTCGACCTTCGCGCTGAACAACGCGACCCTGCCCTTCGCCCTGGCGCTGGCCGACAAGGGCTGGCGCCGTGCCCTGGCCGAGGATCCGCACCTGGCCGCGGGACTGAACGTCCACCAGGGGCACATTACCTATAAGGCGGTGGCCGACGATCTGGGCCTGCCCTATCTGGCGGCCGCCGACGCGCTGCAGGAATAGCCGGGCGGGGCGAACCCCCGTGCCGGCGGCCCCCTCAGGTCAGGGCGGCGAAGAAGTCGTTGCCCTTGTCGTCGACCACGATGAAGGCGGGGAAGTTCTCGACGGCGATCCGCCAGACCGCCTCCATGCCGAGTTCCGGGAACTCCAGCACCTCGACCTTGCGGATGCAGTTCTGGGCCAGGATTGCGGCCGGCCCGCCGACCGAGCCGAGATAGAAGCCGCCATGGGCCTTGCAGGCGTCGGTCACCTGGCGGGAGCGGTTGCCCTTGGCCAGCATGACCAGCGAGCCGCCGGCTGCCTGGAACTGATCGACATAGGAATCCATCCGCCCGGCGGTGGTCGGCCCGAATGAGCCCGAGGCATAGCCGGCGGGGGTCTTGGCCGGGCCGGCGTAATAGACCGGATGGTTCTTGAGGTATTCGGGCATGGGCGCGCCGCCGTCGAGGGCTTCCTTGATCTTGGCGTGGGCGATGTCGCGGGCGACGATCATGGTGCCGGTCAGGGACAGCCGGGTGCGGACCGGATAGCGCGACAAGGTGGCGCGGATCTCGGCCATGGGGCGGGAGAGGTCGAGCTGGACGACCTCGCCGCCCAGGTCGTCAGGGGTGACCTCCGGCAGGTATTTGGCCGGATCGGTCTCGAGCTGCTCGAGGAACAGGCCATCGCGGGTGATCTTGCCGAGGATCTGGCGGTCGGCGGAGCAGGAGACGCCGATGCCCACCGGGCAGGAGGCACCGTGGCGGGGCAGGCGGATCACCCTGACGTCGTGGCAGAAATATTTGCCGCCGAACTGGGCGCCGATTCCCGTCGCCTGGGTCAGTTTGTGGATTTCGCGCTCCAGCGCCCGGTCGCGGAAAGCGCGCCCCAGGGCGTTGCCCGTATCGGGCAAATCGTCGAGATAGCGGCACGAGGCGAGCTTGACCGTCTTCAGGTTCATCTCGGCCGAGGTGCCGCCGATGACGATGGCGAGGTGGTAGGGCGGGCAGGCCGCGGTGCCCAGGGTCTTAATCTTGGCATCGACGAATTTCAGCAGGGAGGCCGGATTGAGCAGGGCCTTGGTTTCCTGGAACAGGAAGGTCTTGTTGGCCGAGCCGCCGCCCTTGGCAACGAACAGGAACTGATATTCGTCGCCGGCCGTGGCGTAGAGGTCGATCTGGGCCGGCAGGTTGTTGCCGGTATTGACCTCCTTGTACATGTCGAGCGGCGCCAGCTGGCTGTAGCGCAAATTGGTGTCGGTATAGGTCCGGGCGATGCCCTGGGCCAGGGCCGCCTCGTCGTGCCCGTCGGTCCAGACGAACTGGCCCTTCTTGCCCATGACGATGGCGGTGCCCGTGTCCTGGCACGAGGGCAGGATCATGCCGGCCGCGACATTGGCGTTCTTGAGCAGTTCGAGGGCAACGAAGCGGTCATTCGGCGAGGCCTCGGGGTCGTCCAGTATGGCCCGCAGCTGGGTCAGGTGGCCGGGCCGCAGCAGGTGGCTGACATCGCGGAAGGCCGCCGCCGCCAGCCGGGTCAGCGCCGCGGGCGCGACCTCGAGGATGCGCCGGCCGCCCAGCACCAGCTCCCCGACGCCGTCCGTGCCGAGCGGCTTCCAGGCGGTTTCGGTGTGGTGGCCGGGGTCGTGTTCGAACAGATCCTGAAAAGCGAAGGCGGCCATGGTGACCTCGCGACTGGCATGGAACGGGGTGCCATGGCTCTACCATGCCGGCGGTGGCGCCGTCAGCACCCTCCGACGCTTTTCGCCGCGTCCGGCGGTGGTGAGGCGCCTGGCTACTTCTTGCGGAAGGCGTCGAGGGTCAGGACTTCGCCGCGCTTTTCCGCGGCCTTGGCGGCGTCCGCCGCGTCGTCGCCGGGCGGCTTGTGTTCCACCGGCAGGGGGGTGGCGGGCCCGGCCTCGCTCTTGGCCGCCGCCTCGCCCTCGATCGCGTCCGGTTCGAACTGCAGGCCGAACTGAACCGAAGGATCGTAGAAACCGGTCAGGGCGGCATAGGGAATGACCAGCCGTTCCGCCAACTTGTTGAAGGACAGCTGAACCTCGAAGCCGCGGGCATCCGCCTGGAGGCCCCAGAACTGATGCTGCAGGACGATGGTCATCTCGTCGGGATAGCGTTCCCGCAGATATTCCGGAATATCGACGCCGGCGCCCCTGGTCTTGAAGGAAATATAGAGGTGGTGATTGCCCGGAAGACCCTGGGCCGTCACCCGCACCAGGGTCTGGCGCACCACCTCACGCAGCGCCAGCTGCACCAGCTTGCTGTAGTTCATGAAATCCTTCGCCATGGCGGGACCATAAGCCGGGAGCGCCCATTCGTCCATATCGTGAAAAGCAGGCGGCTTTGGGCTGATCCCCGAAAAAACAATCCGAATCGGTGGCAATATTGACCTGGATCAAAGCGGGTCGGTTTGGGGCAGCCGATGGTGGTGTCACGGCAATCACTGCCAGATGGTAGACAAGCAGCCCGGCGATCTCCCTGCCTCACCCCCCCCCATCGCCCCTGCCTGCCATAACGCCCCGGAGGTCCCCCCCCTCCGGGGCGCTTTCTTTGGGGCCGACACATGTCGAGCGTGCATGGCTGGTCGCCGGTCGGGCTGTCCGTGGACAGGCCGGGCGCAGCCGACAGATCGGTTGAAATGGAAAGTGGGGGGCTTCTGTTGCCCGGCGCCCCCCGAGCCGCGCTTACCTATGGTTAGGCAGCGAGCGCCATTTCATTGTCGTTGGCACTTGTACGAGTGACCCGATAACGGCGGTATCATGCCGGGCGAAAGACCGTTCCTTTACTGCGCACGTCGATCCTGTTTCGCCCCCAGCATCTGACCACCGGGAAAGCTCCCATGGTCACGTGGTGGAGGCGCCGGGTACCGCCCCCGGGTCCGTAACGCCTATTCCGAAGACCGTTTATCGCCATAGCCGGTTACCCAGCCCGTCCAATATAGGGTGTCCGGACCGCTTGCGCTACCATCACCGCCCCTTCCGCGTCCGTTCCGTGATTCGATGACCCCAGAGCAAGAAGCCGAGATTGCCGCCCAACGGGCACACAGCGCCGTCACCCGGCGCGCCACCGTGCCGGCCCTCGAAGAAATCCTCTACGCGGGGCTCCCGGTGCTCGATCACGGCTTTGTCCGGGTGGTCGACTACATGGGCGATGACGGCGCCGTGGTGCAGGCCGCCCGGGTGTCCTATGGCAAGGGGACCCGCAAGGTTCAGGAAGATGCGGGGCTGATCGCCTATCTGATGCGCCATCGCCACTCCACGCCCTTCGAGATGTGC
>JAJFJE010000343.1 GCA_021774355.1 Alphaproteobacteria bacterium | reverse complement strand
CACCCTCTCTTTCGTCATCCCGGACGCCGCGCAGCGGCGATCCGGGATCCTGTCCTGTCGTTTCGCTGGTCGGGTGCAGGGAAGATCCCGGCTCGGGGGCCGGGATGACGACATTTAGGCAAGGGTCCCGGGATTGCGCAGGGCCCCCAGGGTTGGCCAGGCCCGCGTGACACCCTCACTCTCGTCATCCCGGACGCCGCGCAGCGGCGATCCGGGATCCTGTCCGGCGGCCCCGCTGGTCCCGTCCACGGACGATCCCGGCTCGGGGGCCGGGATGGCAAAACGTCAACCCGTCTCTCAGAGGCCGCGCTCTTCGGCCCGGTCGGACAGTTCGACCAGTTCCGGGTTTCGCCAGTATTTGATCTTGGCGATCTCGGCCCGGACACAGGTAACAAAACCGGTGACAAGATCGCGCTCGGCCGGTTCGAGGGGGCGCGGATCGGCCAGGCGGACCGCAATGATCTGCTGGGCGTTGCGGCTGGTTGCGGACAGCGAGCCGGCGATACTTATGCCGACGGCATTGGCCAGCTGTTCGATCCGGGTCAGGTGGCCGAACCGTTCGGCATGCTCGGCGGCGGTCTCGGCGGGCAGGCGGGTAACCTTGTGGGCCGCGAAATCGGCATCCGCCGCACTCTGGTGGCGGAACGCGGCATAGGCGCTGGTCGGCAGCCCCAGGGGGCTCAGAATGGCTTCCACCCGGATCACCTGACCGCACAGCCAGATCACCGCGTCCTGGTCCGCAGCCGGATCGAAGCGGTGCAGCAGGCAGGTCGACAGGCGCAGGCCCAGCCCCGGGAGCATGGTTTCGGCCATCAGGCGCAGGGGTTCGCCGACCGCTTCGGCCAGGCGGATGCGTTCGTCAAGGCGGTCGGCCAGCCCGGCCAGACGGATCCCCGATACCGCGGCTGCCAGACGCCCGACCAGATGGTCGAGCCGGACCCGATCGCCGGCGGCGATGAAGATCGGTCGCTCGGTCCAGCGCGCCTGGCGTCCCACGGCGGTCAGGCCCTCCGCCATGACGGCGGCGACGGCACCGGCATGGGCGATCAGGGCCTCGCCCACCATCTGCCCGGCATCCGGCCCCACCCGGGCAAGCCACGCGCCGACCGCGGTATATTGGCAGCGCCGGTTGACCAGGGTCATCGGCAGGGCATGGGCGGCATCGGGCGGCAGGCCGGCCGCCCGCAAGGTCGCGGCCAGGCGGTATTCGCCCTCGGCGAGGGCCTCGGCGGCGATGACCGGCGGGGCATCGTCGGGGTCGGCGGCCAGCAAAGCGGGAAGGTCGCGGATCAGGATCGGCGCGGCCACCAGGGCGGCGCGGAACTGTTGCAGGTGATGGCGGCTCAGCAATGCCAGGGGCTGGCCCAGGCCGCCGTCGCGGTCGAATTCCCGGCGGCGGGCCGGCTCGACCACGGCCAGGAAGCGGTCGGCGGCCGCCGGATCGTGCAACACGGCGTCGAGATGGGCGAGGGCGGCGACCCGCAGCCGTTCCCGGGCGGCCAGGGCCTCCGGCTGGACCAGGGCGTCGTCGACCAGCCTGTCGAGGCAAAGCCGGTCGAGCAGGCGCGCCGTTTCCACCGCCTCGGTCGGGAAGGCGAGCCGTCCCAGGCCGTACCACAGGCCTGCCACATCCGCCCGGTGAAAGGCGTAGGGCTGGGGGTAGGCGAGCAACACCGGATCATCCACCAGGAAGGGGTCGACCAGGGAGGTGAACAGGCGGCGGGCCCGCTGGGGCCGCCGGCCGTTCAGCCGCTCGATCAGAAGCTGCTGCAATTGGCGGACCCGCTCGGTTCCGCCGAAACCCATCAGGCCGCGCAACAGGTCGCGGGCAGCCGGGGCAGACAGTCGCTCAGCCAGCGCCATGGTCTCCTCCATCGGATCATTGTCGTCGGGTCGTGCCATGAACCAGAGGGTGACGCGGAAAGGTTAATCAACGCTTGCCGGGTGGCGTGTTAACGTTAGCCGGAGATGAATCGGAGGTCGGTCATGGCGGGCATCACGCGCATCGGCCGCGGCGCCGGGCAGGGCGAGCCGGGAACGCCCGCCCGACCCGTGTCCGGCACCCCTGAAACGCGGCTATGGAACGAGTTCAGCGACCCCTCCGGCCAATTCTTCTGCGGCCTGTGGAGTTCCGCTGTCGGGAGCTGGGAGGTCAGCTACAGCGAAGCGGAATTCTGCGTCATCCTGGACGGGCATGTCCGTCTCGAGAGCGGCGGCGTGACCGAGGAGTTCCGGGCGGGCGACGCTTTCGTCATCCCCTCGGGCTTTGCCGGCGTGTGGCACACCGTGGCGCCGGTGCGCAAGCTCTATGCGGTGTTCGAGCCCCGTTGACCGGGGTCACAGCACCCGGATGTTCTTGAACTGCCAGGGGTCGTCGCGATCGATGTCCTCGGCGAACAGGGTCTCGCGGTCGAGCAGCGGGGTCCAGTCGGTGAAGGCGCCGTGGCGTGGACCCCAATAGGGCCCGGCCACGTCGAGGCAGCGCCGGAAGTCCATTTCTTCCGGTTCGACCAGGCCGCGTTGGGGATTTTCGATGGCCCACACCATCCCGGCCAGGACCGCGCCGCAGACCTGCAGGCTGGTGGCGTTGTTATAGGGCGCCAGGCTGCGCGCCTCCTCGACCGACAGGCGCGATCCCAGCCAATAGGCGCCGCGGGCGTGGCCGCACAGCAGCACCCCCAATTCGTCGATGCCGGCGACGATCTCGTCGGTCATCAGGCGCTGATTGGCCTGGACCTGCCAGTTCTTGCCCGCCATCTCGTGGACGGACAGCACGGCATCGTCGCAGGGGTGGTAGGCATAGTGGCAGGTCGGCCGGTAGAGGACCTTGTCGCCGTCGTGGACGGTCAGGAAATCCGTCAGGGAGATCGCCTCGTTATGGGTGATCAGGAAGCCGTGATAGGGGCCTTCGAGGGGCGTCCAGCTGCGCACTTTGACCGATGCCCCGGGGCGCAGCAGATAGATCGCCGCATCGCTGCCGAAATCGTGGCGGGCGCCGTCTGCCGGAAGCTGCTTTTCGTGGACGCCCCAGCCCAGTTCCGCCGGCTGGCAGCCCTCGCCGGCGAAGCCGTCGATCGACCAGGTATTGACGAATTCGCCGACCGCTTTGGGCGTGGCCGAGACCTGGGTGTCGCGTTCGGCGATGTGGATCACCTTGACGCCGAGCTGCCGGGCCAGGGCAGCCCAGCCGGCGCGTTCGGTCGGCACGGCCGCCGGCGTGCCGGTGGCCGCGGCGATATCGAGCAATGCCTGCTTGACCAGGTGGCTGACATGGCCGGGATTGGCGCCATGGGTGACCACGGCCGTCGGTCCCGGGCCAAGCCGGGCCCTGAGGGCCAGGGCGGCCTCGCGCAGGGCATAGTTCGAGCGGCCCGAGGGTGACAGGCCGGGATCGGTATAGCCGCCGGCCCAGGGCTCGATGCAGGTGTCGAGGTAGAGCGCGCCCCGGCTGTTGGCGAATTCGATCAGCGCCAGCGAGGCGACGTCGACCGACAGGTTCAGCAGGAAGTCGCCGGGTCCGACCAGGGGTTCGAGGATCTGGCGGTAATTGTCGGGAGTAAGGGTTTGGACCGAGAAGTCGACGCCGAATGCCTCGGCCTCCTCGCGACCGTATTGATCGGCCGAGATGATGGTCAGCTTGGCCTTGTCGAGCCCGATATGGCGCAGAACGAGCGGCAGGACACCTTGCCCGATGCTTCCGAAGCCGATCATGACGACCCGTCCGGGGAAGGTAACATGAAGCTGATCTTGCGGTTGGGTCATAGGCAAGCTTCCTCGTCTCTTCGCTCGACGCGAGCGCATATAGCGGTTTATCGCGCCGAATGATAGGCCCCCGGCGCCCGGCACGGGCGGCGGAACCGGTTCCAGTTTCGAATAGGCAACATTGAAATGCGCCCCGATCAAAAGAAGCGCCGCACTGAGATAGAAAAATATCAGAACGATGACAACAGAACCGAGACTACCATAGGTCACGTCATAATTACCCGCCTGCGATAAGAAGAGGCTGAACAGGCTGGCGAGCAGCAGCCAGGTCACGGTATTCAGCAGCACGCCGGGCAGGATGACCCGAAATCGTAGATGCCGTGCCGGCAGGATCCTGTGCATCATGACCAGGATTCCGACGATCAGGGCCAGGCCCGCGCCGTACCGGGCAAAA
>JAJFJE010000342.1 GCA_021774355.1 Alphaproteobacteria bacterium | reverse complement strand
CGAGGCCCTGGCCGCCGAGCTGGCCGCCTTCCCCCAGGCCTGCCTGCTGTCCGACCGCCGCTCGGTCCATGACCAGTGGAACCTGTCGCTGGACGGCGCCCTGGCCAATGAATTCTATCACGGCTCCGAGGTCATCGAGGCGGCCCGCGCCGGTGCTGCCCGCTTCGTCGCCGGAGCCGGACGGCACGGCCGGTTCGGAGACTGAGGTGCTGCTGGTCCAAGGGCTCGCCGTCATCCGGGGCGAACGACCGGTGATCCGCGCGCTCGACCTGGCGGTCGCCCCGGGCGAGGTCGTGCTGCTGCGGGGACCGAACGGCGCCGGCAAGTCGACCCTGCTGCGGCTGTTGGCCGGGCTGCTGAACGCTGCCGCGGGCACCGTCACCTGGGCCGGCGAGGCGATCGCCGACGACCACGAGCGGCACGGCCGCCGGCTGCGCTATGTCGGCCACGGCGACGCCGTGAAGCCCGCCCTGTCGGTGGCCGGCAATCTGCAATTCTGGGCCCGCTTCGAGGGACTGAGCGTCGCCCGCGCCGACGCTGCCCTCGACGCCCTCGATCTCGGCGCACTGGGCCGCCTGCCGGCCGCCATCCTGTCGGCCGGCCAGCGCCGCCGCCTGGGCCTTGCCCGGCTGGCCCTTGCCCCCCGGCCGCTATGGCTGCTGGACGAGCCGACGGCGTCGCTGGACCATCAGGCGGCCACCCGGCTGGGCCGGCTGATCGACGACCATTGCCGCAGCGGCGGCATGGCGGTGATCGCCAGCCATGACGATTTCATGGCCGGCGCCCGCGTGCTGGCGCTGGGCGGCAGCCCATGACCGCGGCCCTGCTCGCCCTGGTCCGCCGCGACCTGGCCCTGGCCGCCGGCCAGGGCGGAACCATCGGCATGACCATCGGCTTTTTCATCGTCGCCGCCAGCCTGTTCCCCCTGGCCGCCGGGCCGGAACCCGCCCTGCTCGCCCGCGCCGCGCCGGCGGTCATTTGGATCGGCGCGCTGCTCGCCACCCTGCTCGGCCTCGACCGGCTGTTCCAGGCGGACCTGGAGGACGGCAGCCTCGACCTGCTGCTGCTGGGCGGGAGTCCGGCCAGCCTGATCGTCCTGGCCAAGTGCCTGGCCCATTGGCTGGCGACCGGGCTGCCCCTGGTCCTGGCCAGTCCCTTGCTAGCCCTGCTGCTCGGCCTCGATCCGGCGGCCCTGGGGGTGCTGGCGGCGAGCCTGCTGCTGGGCACCCCGACCCTGTCGCTGGTCGGCGCGGTCGGGGCGTCCCTGACCGTCGGCCTGCGCCGGGCCGGGGTCCTGATCGCCCTGCTGGTCCTGCCCCTTTACGTCCCGGTGCTGATTTTCGGCGCGGGCACGGTGGGCCAGGCGACGCTGGGCCTGCCGGTCCTGCCCGGGCTGGGCCTGCTGGCCGCCCTGCTGCTGCTCAGCCTGCCGGTTGCGGCCCTGGGTGCCGCCGGCGCCCTGCGCCTTGCGACCAGCTAACCGATTGTTGCCGACGCCAAGGCGGACTACATAAGGCCCATGTTCACCCGTTTGGCCAACCCCGCGCGTTTCCTTGGCCTGGCCGACCGCCTGCTGCCCTGGCTGGCCGGCGCGACGGTGCTCGCCTTTGCCGGCGGCCTGGCGTGGGGCCTGGTGCTGTCGCCGCCGGACTATCAGCAGGGCGACACCGTGCGCATCATGTATGTCCACGTCCCCGCCGCCTGGCTCGCCTTGTCGATCTACCTGTTCATGGCCGCGGCCTCGGTGGTCGGCCTGGTGTGGAAGCATCCCCTGGCCGATCTCGCCGCCAAGAGCGCCGCGCCCATCGGCGCCGCCTTCTGCCTGATCGCGCTGGTCACCGGCAGCCTGTGGGGCGCGCCGATGTGGGGCGCCTGGTGGCGCTGGGACCCGCGCCTGACCTCGATGCTGGTCCTGTTCTTCCTGTATCTCGGCTACCTCGCCCTGTGGGCGGCGATCGAGGCCCCGGACAAGGCGGCCCAGGCGGCGGCGATCCTCGCCATTGTCGGCGCGGTCAACGTCCCGATCGTCAAATTCTCGGTGGATTGGTGGTCGAGCCTGCACCAGCCGGCCAGCGTCATGCGCATGGGCGGGCCGACCATCGATCCGTCGATCCTCTGGCCCCTGCTGCTCAATGCCGCGGCCTTCCACCTCTATGTGGCAACCGTGCTGATCTGGCGCCTGAAGGCCGAGTTGATCGGCCGCCGCCTGCGCGCGCTCGGCCTCGCCATCGCGGAGCAGACATGAGCGCCAACGGCCAACCTGACGGTCATGACCGGGCTTGTGCCGAGGCTGTCCGGCGTCAACGGCAGCGGGCGGCCCGGGGGCCAGGTCGGCCAAGAAACCGCCACGGTCAGATCAGACGATGCCGCCGAGCTTAACCAACAGCGCCATGACCGGGCTTGTCCCGGCCAACCGCGCCCCTGTGGCGGGTATCGTCTACCCGTGGACGGCCGGGTCTGCGCCCGACCACGACGATAAGGAGCGGCCGCGTCGTCGTCCGGCGGCGCGCGAATCCGGGGCCCGTCGTGGCGACAACGGGGCGGCGGCTGCCGATGGGGGGCGAACGCCATGACCGGCCTGCGGGCGTTCTTTGAGATGGGCGGTTACGCCTTCTATGTCTGGGGCGCCTATGGCGTGACCTTCGCCGTGATCATCGCCCTGGCGGCCGCCAGCTGGCGCGGCCTGAAATCCCGCCAGGCGGCGCTGGCGGCCCTCGCGGCGGCCCACCCGCCGCGCCGGAGACAGCCATGACCCCGCGCAAGAAACGGCGGCTGTGGCTGGTCGGTGCCGGCTTTGCCTGCGTCGCCGGCGCCACCGCCCTGATCCTGACCTTCCTGGGCGACCAGTTGGTGTTCTTCCTGTCGCCCAGCCAGATGCTGACGGCACCGCCCGGGCCGCAGCAGGCGATCCGGGTCGGCGGCCTGGTGGAAACCGGCTCGGTGTACAAGGATGCCGACGGCCTGACCCTGCATTTCAAGGTTACCGACCTCAAGGCCAGCGTGCCGGTGACCTTTCGCGGCCTGCCGCCGACCTTGTTCCGTGAGGGCCAGGGGGTGGTCGCCGAAGGCCGCCGCCAGCCCGACGGCACCGTCCTGGCGACCAATGTCCTGGCCAAGCACGACGAGACCTATATGCCGCGCGAGGTGGTCGAGGCCCTGAAGGCCTCCGGCCGCTGGCAGGAGGGAGCCGCAATGCCCGACGCCAGGCCCATGACCGGGAGTACGCCATGATTGCCGAACTCGGCCAGTTCCTGCTGGTCCTGGCCTTCGGGGTCGCCGTCCTCCAGGGCACCGTGCCGCTGGTCGCGGCGATGCGCCGCCATGCCGGCGGCATGGCCCTGGCCGGGTCCGCCGCCGTCCTGCAGTTCCTGCTGGTCGCCGGCGCCTTCGCCTGCCTGGTCCACGCCTATGTGACCTCGGACTTCTCGGTGGCCAATGTCTATCACAACAGCCATTCGCTGAAGCCGATGCTCTACAAGATCACCGGCGTATGGGGCAATCACGAAGGCTCGCTGGTGCTGTGGGCCCTGATGCTGACCCTGTTCGGGGCCGCGGTGGCGCTGTTCGGTGGCGCCCTGCCGGCCAGCTTCCGGGCCCGCGCTTTGGCGGTCCAGGGCCTGATCGGCAGCGGCTTCCTGGCCTTCATGCTGTTCACCTCCAACCCCTTCGCCCGGCTCGATCCGGCGCCCCTGGAAGGCCAGGGGCTCAACCCCCTGCTGCAGGATCCCGGCCTCGCCTTCCACCCCCCCTTCCTCTATCTCGGCTATGTCGGGGTCTCGATCGCCTTTTCCTTTGCTGTCGCCGCCCTGCTGGAGGGCCGGGTCGAGCCGAGTTGGGCACGCTGGGTGCGGCCCTGGACCCTGGCCGCCTGGTCGTCCCTGACCGTGGGCATCACCGGCGGCTCGTGGTGGGCCTATTACGAGCTGGGCTGGGGCGGCTTCTGGTTCTGGGATCCGGTCGAGAACGCCTCGCTGATGCCGTGGCTTGCGACCACCGCCCTGCTTCATTCGGCAATCGTGGTCGAGAAGCGCGATACCCTGAAATCCTGGACCATCCTGCTCGCCATCCTGGCCTTCTCGCTCAGCCTGCTGGGCACGTTCCTGGTCCGCTCCGGGGTCCTGACCTCGGTCCACGCCTTCGCCAATGATCCGGCGCGCGGCCTGTTCGTGCTGTGCTTCCTGGCCGCGGTCAGCGGCGGCGCCCTGACCCTATTTGCCTGGCGGGCGCCCCGCCTCGCCCCCGGCGGATTATTCGCCCCGGTCAGTCGCGAGGCCGGCCTGGTGCTCAACAATCTGCTGCTGGCGACCCTGACCGCCACGGTGCTCCTGGGCACGCTCTATCCCCTCGGGCTCGACGCCGTGACCGGCGATAAGATCTCGGTCGGGCCGCCCTTCTTCAACGCGACGGTCCTGCCCCTGGCGGGCATCCTGGTGCTGGCGCTTGGCATCGGCCCGCTGCTGCCGTGGAAGCGGGGCGACCTCGCAGGCGTCCTGGCACGGCTGAAATTCGTCGCGGTCGCCGCCGCCCTGGCCCTGCTGGTCGGGCTGTGGCTGGCCGGCACCGGCCCCCTCTTGTCCCTGATCGCCTTCGCCGCCGCGCTGTTCATGGCCGGCGGCGTGCTCAGCGAACTGGCCCAGCGCGCCCGGCTGGGCAGCCTGGGGCCGGCCGCCGCCTGGGCCCGGCTGCGCGCCCTGCCGCGCGGCGCCTGGGGCATGACATTCGCCCATCTGGGCCTCGCCGTGACCATCGTCGGGATCGCCGCCGCCACCGGCTTCGGCGAGGAGCGCCTGCTGCAGATGAAGCCGGGCGACAGGGTCAGCCTGGCCGGCTACCAGCTCACCCTGGAAGGCACCAGCCGGGTGGCCGGCCCGAATTATGTCGCCGACCGGGCGCGCTTCCTGGTCCCCGGCCTGCCCGCGATGGAACCCGAACTGCGCCGCTACGATGCGCCGCCGATGGAGACCAACGAGGCGGCCATCGCCAACCGGCCCCTGGGCGATCTCTACGTGGTGGTCGGCGCTGCGGCCGGCGGCACGGTCGCCGTGCGCGCCTATTGGAAGCCGCTGGCCCTGTGGATCTGGGGCGGCGGCCTGATGATGGCCCTGGGTGGCCTGATCTCGCTGAGCGACCGCCGGCTGCGCATCGGCGCGCCCCTGCGCCGGGCGGCGCTGCCCCCCGCGACGGTGCAGTCATGACCCGGACCCGCTTCCTGTTCGCCGCGCTGCCCCTGGTGATCGGGCTGGCCCTGACCGTGCTGTTCTATCTCCAGCTCGGGCGCGACCCCGCCATCCTGCCCTCGGCCCTGCTGGGCAAGCCTGCCCCCCATCTCGCCCTGCCCGGCCTCGCCGCCGGCCAGCCGGGCCTGAGCGACGCCGACCTGCGCCAGGGCCGGCCGGTCCTGGTCAATGTCTTCGCCTCGTGGTGCGGCGCCTGCATCGTCGAGCATCCGCTGCTGAGCGAACTGGTCAAGGATCCGGCGGTGATCCTTTACGGCCTGGCCTGGCGCGACCGCCCCGAAGCCACCGCGGCTTTCCTGGCCGAGCATGGCAATCCCTATCGTGCGGTCGGCAGCGACCCCGACAACCGGGCGGGGATCGACTGGGGCGTCTATGGGGCGCCCGAGACCTATGTGATCGGCGGCGACGGCACCATCCTGTTCAAGTGGGTCGGCGCCCTGACCCCCGCGGTCATCGCCGACGAGATCCTGCCCCGCCTCAAGCCCGGGGCGGCGTCATGAGGCGGCTCGCCCTGACCGCCGTGCTGCTGCTGTGGGGTGGCACGGTTCTGGCTATCGGGGTCGATCCGCCCCTGCCCGATCCGGCCCAGGAGGCCCGGGCCCAGGCGCTTGCCCGGGAGGTCCGCTGCCTGGTCTGCCAGAACCAGTCGATCGCCGATTCCAGTGCCGATCTCGCTGGCGACCTGCGCCGGCTGATCCGCGCGCATGTGGTTGCCGGCGACAGCGATGCCGCGATCCGCGCCTTCCTGGTCGCCCGCTATGGCGACTGGGTGCTGCTGAAACCGCCCTTCGAGCCGGAAACCCTGCTGCTGTGGCTCGGCCCGGCCCTGCTGCTGGGCCTGGGCGGGGTGGTGTTGTGGCGCCGCCAGCGGCGGCCAGGGCCGCCGCCGGCGGCCCCGTTGACGCCCGACGAACAGGCTCGCCTGGCCGCTCTGCTGGACCCGGACCGGCCATGATCGCGGCACTCGCCTTCGCCCTGATCGCCGGCCTGGTGGCGGCCGCCCTGATCCAGCCGCTGTTGGTCGCCCGCACCGCCCGGCCCGAGGGTGAGGCCGAGATGACCGTCTACCGCACCCAATTGCGCGAACTGGCGGCCGAGCAGGCGGCCGGGACCCTGGACGAGGGTGCCGCCGCCGCGGCCCGGCTGGAGATCGAGCGCCGCCTGCTGCGGGCCGGCGCCCGGCCGGCCGGCGCCGTCGAGAGCCGGGCGGCCCCCTGGGCGGCCGCCGCCATCGCCCTGGGGCTGATCGCCGGGGCCACCCTGCTCTACGGACGGCTGGGCCAGCCCGGGCTCGACGATGCCCCCCTGGCACCGCGCCTGACCGCCGCGGGCCAGGCGGCCGAGGATGCCCGGCTGATCGCCACCCTGGAACGCCGGGTCGCCAGCACCCCGGCGGATGGCGAGGCCTGGAGCCTGCTGGGCCGGGTCCGTCTCAACCAGGGGCGCTATGCCGACGCGGTCGCCGCCTTCGAGACGGTGGTCCGGCTGCAGCCCGACAATCCCGCGGCCTACCTTGCCGCCGCCGAAGCCCGGGTCGCCGCCAATGACGGCCGGCCCGACGCCGCGGCCCGGGCCCTGGTGGCCCAGGCCGCCAGGCGCGCCCCCCAGGATCCCGCCGTGCGCCACGCCCAGGCCTTTTTCGCCCTGGCCGACGGCAATGCCGTTGTGGCGGCCCGCCTGTGGCAGGGCCTGCTCGACCAGGGGCCGCCGGTCGAGGGGGCGTTCCGCCGCGCCGTCCTGGTTGGCCTGAATGCCGCGCGCGCCCGGCTGGGCCAGGCGCCGGTGGCCGATGCCGCCCCGGCCCCGGGGCCTTCGGCCGACGATATGGCCGCCGCCCAGGCGATGAACCCGGCGGACCGCCAGGCCATGATCGAGGGCATGGTCGAGCGCCTTGCGGAACGCCTGACCCGCGCGCCGGACGACGCCGATGGCTGGATCAGGCTGGCCCGGGCCTACGAGGTCCTGGGCCGCTTCGACGCCGCCGCCGGGGCCTGGGACAAGGCCGCCGCCCTGCGCCCCGACCAGCCCGAACTGGCCGCCGGCGCCGCCGCGGCCCGGCGCCACGCAACACCCCCTTGACGGCGGCCGGCAGCGGCCGATCTTTACGGGGGCTTAAGACTTGCCGTGTCCTCTAGGGCTATGGACGTGAAACCCAGCAGCGCCATCCTCGCCGCCCTTGCCGCGGCCCAGCAGGCCACGGCCCGCCCGCCTGCGGGCGTGCCGGGGCGGAGCGAGGGAACCGTGCTGGCCAAGGCGGTCAGCGCGGCCCGGGCCGACGGCACCGCCATTGGGGCAAACCCGCCGCGGCGGGAACGGCCCCTGGCCACGCCCCAGGATCAGCGCCCGCCACCCCTGGACCGCCGGCTGGGCCGCCTGGTCGACATCACCGTGTGATACGGCAAGGTCTTCACCAAGAGACTGGACGGGGGCACGCACTGGCGCCAGATTGCGCCCATGGCGTTGTTGACCCCCGACTTCAGTCTGATGGTGCCCGAGAGCGACAACCGGGAACGCCCGGTCTGCCGCACATGCGGTTTCGTGCACTATGTCAATCCCAAGATCGTGGTCGGCAGCGTCGTCAGCCATGCCGGCCGCTTCCTCTTGTGCCGCCGGGCGATCGAGCCGCGCCGCGGCTTCTGGACCATTCCGGCCGGCTATATGGAAGAGCACGAAACGGTGGTCGAGGGGGCCCGCCGGGAGGCCCGGGAGGAGGCCCTGGCCGAGATCGAGATCGATGCCCTGCTGGCGGTCTATACCATCACCCGGCTGAGCCAGGTGCAGTTGATCCACCGCGCCCGCCTCGCCCGCCCGGAATTCGGCGCCGGCCCCGAGACCCTGGAACTCCGCCTCTTTGCCTGGGACGAGATCCCCTGGGACAGCCTGGCCTTCCCCTCGGTCGGCTGGGGCCTCACCCATTACCGCGCGGCCGAGGGCCTGCGCGATTTTGCCCCCTTCGGCAATCCCGACGGGGCGACCGGCGATTGCGGGCCATTGGCGGCGGGAAGCGCAGACCCGGCCTGACCCGCCGGCATCGGACAGCATCCGGCGGTCCGTGTAGCATCGGCCTCCTGGACGAAGCGGCGGGGAGAGGCCATGCCATCCTGGGACCTGATCCGCGCCTTTCTGGCGCTGCACCGCCATGGCACCTTCGAGGCCGCGGCCCAGTCGCTGGACATCGACCATTCCACCCTGCGGCGGCGCATCCAGGCCCTGGAGCAGGCCCTGGGGATACCGGCCTTCCACCGCCAGGACGGCCGCTACGCGGTGGCAACCGGCCTCGCACCTCTGCTCGACGCCGCCCTGCGCATGGACGGCGCCGCGCGCGGCTTCTTCGAGACCGCGACCGCAACCGATCGCGGCGCGCTGCGGGTGTCGATGCTCGATATCTTCGCCAGTTGGCTGGCCCCGGCACTGGGTGCCTTCAAGCGCGAACATCCCCAGATCATCGTCGATGTCACCACCGAGACCTATTTCGTCGACCTGGAACGGGAGATGGTCGACGTCGCCATCCGCCTGGCCCGGCCGACCCGGGGCGATAGCCGGCTGATCCGCCTGGGCGAGATCGGCTACGGCGTCTATGCCGCGCCGGCCTATCTCGCCGCCCATGGCGGACGCGGCGACCATGATCTGCTCGCCCTGTCGGTGCATTTTCTGCACCGCGACCACGAGTTCCTGGTCGGCGAGACGGCCTGGATGCTCGACGGCCTGCCGCCCGGACGCGTCACCGCCCGCACCGACAGCTACATGGTCCTGAAGCGGCTGTGCGAGGCCGGGCTGGGCCTTGCCCTGCTGCCCGAATTCCTTGCCGCCGACAGCCCCGGCCTGAGCCGCGTCCCGGCCCAGCGCAACAGCGGCTGCGGCGTCGGGGCGGGGGTGCCCCGCGACACCCCCCAGCCCGCCCCGGTCCG
>JAJFJE010000341.1 GCA_021774355.1 Alphaproteobacteria bacterium | reverse complement strand
CAAGGCGCGGCGCGACGTGCTGGTCAAGGGCCTGGCCGATGCCGGCTGGGAGGTCCCCAGCCCGCCGGCCACGATGTTCGCCTGGGCGCCCATTGCGCCGCGCGTTGCCGAACTGGGCAGCCTCGAATTTGCCAAGCAGTTGCTGACCGAGGCGAAGGTGGCGGTCGCCCCGGGGGTCGGCTTCGGCGAATATGGCGACGGCCATGTCCGTATCGCCCTGGTCGAGAACGAGCATCGCATCCGCCAGGCGGTCCGCAGCATCAAGCGCTTCCTCGGCAGCGCCGATCCCGCTATCGCCCGCCGGTCGCTCAAGACGAAGGCCGTCGGCGCGTGACCAGGCCGTTCCGCATCGGCATTGCCGGCCTGGGCACGGTGGGCGGCGGCGTCGTCGAACTGCTGGCGGCCCATGGCGAACGCCTGGCCGAGCGGACCGGCCGCCGCTTCGAGATCGCCGCCGTTTCGGCTCGCGACCGCAGCCGCCATGCCGGCCTGCCCCTGGGTGACGCGCGCTGGTATGACGATGCCGTGGCCATGGCTGCGGACCCCGGGCTCGACGTCGTTGCTGAATTGATCGGCGGCGACGGCATTGCCCGCCAGGTGGTCGAGACGGCGCTGGCCCACGGCAAGCCTGTGGTGACGGCCAACAAGGCCCTGCTGGCCCATCACGGGCTGAGCCTTGCCCGGGCGGCCGAGGAACGGGGTCTGGCCCTCAATTTCGAGGCCGCGGTGGCGGGCGGCATTCCGATCGTCAAGGCCCTGCGCGAGGGCCTGGCCGGCAACGCCATCGAGGGGCTCTACGGGGTTCTCAACGGAACCTCGAACTATATCCTGACCCGCATGGCCCAGGCGGGCCTGGGCTTCGACGCGGCCCTGGCCGAGGCCCAGGCCCTCGGCTATGCCGAAGCCGATCCCAGCTTCGATGTCGACGGCGTCGATGCCGCCCACAAGCTGGCCCTGCTGGCCGGCCTGGCCTTCGGCACCCAGGTCGATTTCGCCCAGGTCCACGTCGAAGGGATCCGGCGTATCACCGCAGCCGACATTGCCTATGCCGCCGAACTCGGCTTTCGGATCAAGCTCCTGGCGCTGGCCCGTCTCGATGGCGGCCGACTCGATGCCCGGGTCCATCCGGCGCTGGTTCGTACCGGCACGGCGCTGGCCCATGTCGACGGCGTCTTCAATGCCGTGGTCGCCCAGGGCGACTTCGTCGACCAGATGGTCTTCGAGGGGCGCGGCGCCGGTCGCGGCCCGACCGCCTCGGCCGTGGTCGCCGACCTGATCGACCTTGCCAACGGCCTGGTCCTGCCGGTGTTCGGCGTGCCCGTCAACCGCTTGCGGCCGCTTGCCGCCGCCGCTCCCGGCGGCCGCGTCGGCGCCTGTTATCTGAGGCTTTCCGTGGTTGACCGCCCCGGGGTCATCGCCGACATTGCCGCGGTCCTGCGCGATCAGGCGGTGTCGATCGAATCGCTGCTGCAGCGGGGCCGTTCTCCAGGCGAGGCGGTGCCCGTCGTGATCGTAACGCATGAAGTGTCTGAAGCGGCGATGGCCAGGGCGCTCACCCAGATCGGCGGGCTGTCCAGCGTGCTGGAACCGCCGGCCATGATCCGCATTGAAGACATCGCACGCGTCTAGTTACTCCTGGTAAGGAATTTGAAGTGATGGCCAAGAAATCCAGCAAAGCGACGCCGAAGGTGGCGGAAGCCGGGACCCCTGTCGATCGCGTCCTGGTGCTCGAACTGGTGCGGGTGACCGAGGCGGCGGCGATCGCCGCGGCGCGGCTTGCCGGGCGCGGCAACGAAAAGGCGGCCGACCAGGCGGCGGTCGACGCCATGCGCACGGCGCTGAACCAGACCCTCATCCGCGGCACTGTGGTGATCGGCGAGGGCGAGCGCGACGAGGCGCCGATGCTTTATATCGGCGAAGAGGTGGGAACCGGCGAGGGGCCGGAGATCGATATCGCCCTCGATCCCCTGGAAGGCACCACCATCACCGCGAAATCGGCACCCAACGCCCTGGCCGTGGTGGCCCTGGCCGACCGCGGCAATTTCCTGCACGCCCCGGATGTCTACATGGACAAGATCGCCATCGGCGGCGGCTATCCCCCGGGCCTGGTCGATCTCGATCTCGATGCCGTGAGCAACCTCAAGGCCCTGGCCGCGGCCAAGGGGGTCGGGGTCTCCGATATCACCGTGTGCATCCTCGATCGGCCGCGCCATGCCGAACTCATCGCCAAGGTCCGCAACGCCGGCGCCCGCATCATGCTGATCCCGGACGGCGACGTCGCCGGGGTGATCGCGACGGCGGATCCGGAAACCGGGGTCGACATCTATATCGGTACCGGCGGCGCGCCGGAAGGGGTCCTGGCGGCCTCCGCCCTGCGCTGCATCGCCGGCCAGATGCAGGGCCGGCTGCTGTTCCGCAACGAGGAGGAGAAGGCCCGGGCCCGGGCCGTCGGCATCACCAATCTCGACCGCAAATACGAACTGCTCGACATGGCCCGGGGCAATGTCGTGTTTGCGGCGACCGGCGTCACCCCCGGCTCGATGCTGGAGGGGGTGAAGCGCTACCGCGACCACCTGACCACCCAT
>JAJFJE010000035.1 GCA_021774355.1 Alphaproteobacteria bacterium | reverse complement strand
CTCGTCGGCCTTGCCCATCTTGGTCAGGCGTCGCCCGACGTTGTCGATGGGATCGTGATGGTCGCGCATCTCGCTGACCTCCTCGCGGCTCCGGTACTTCGCCGGATCGGACATCGAATGGCCGCGATAGCGATAGGTCATCATCTCCAGCACGTAGGGTCCCTGGCCCGAGCGGCACCAGGCGACGGCCTCCTCGCCAGCCTGCTTGACGGCCACGACATCCATACCGTCGACTTCCATGCCGGGAATGCCATAGGGCTCGCCAATGCGGAAGAGGTCCTGCGCGGCCGAGGCACGGTCGACCGAGGTTCCCATGCCATATTTGTTGTTCTCCAGCACGTAGACCACCGGCAGATCCCACAGCGCCGCCATGTTGAAGGCCTCGTGGACCTGGCCCTGATTGGCGGCGCCGTCCCCAAAGTAAGTCAGGCTGACGTTCTGGGTGTCGTTGTACTTGTGGGCGAAGGCGAGGCCGGTGCCGATCGGCACCTGGGCGCCGACGATGCCGTGCCCGCCATAGAAGTTCTTCTCGCGGCTGAACATGTGCATCGAGCCGCCCTTGCCCTTGGAATAACCGCCGCGGCGCCCGGTGAGCTCGGCCATCACGCCCTTGGGGTCCATGCCGCAGGCCAGCATGTGGCCATGGTCGCGATAGCCGGTGATGACCGAATCACCGTCCTTCAGCGCCGCCTGCATGCCCACCACCACGGCCTCCTGGCCGATATAAAGGTGGCAGAAGCCGCCGATCAGGCCCATGCCGTACATCTGCCCCGCCTTCTCCTCGAAGCGGCGGATCAGCAGCATTTCACGGTAGTGGTCGATCAGGGCCGGGCCGGGTGCCGTTACGGTTTCGCTTTTGGCCGTCTTGGCCGTGGTCTTTGCCATTGCTTCCCCCATCCTGGGCTGCGCCACTATTGGACAGGGGAAAGGCGCAAGCAACTGCGGCAAAGGAAGCGCCATGCGCAATTGCATGGAGAAAATGCATCCATACCGGAATGCCATGCATCAACACATGGCAAGCCGTCAGATCATGGTGCGTTGCGGCAAAATTAGGGCGGCGTAAGGATGACGACGTCGTGATCGTCGCCGTAGCCCAGAATCACCCGGGCACGTTCGTCGATCATGTCGCGGTCCAGGCTTTCCGGACGCAGCAGCGATACCCGGTTTTCGAGCCGGGCGCGCTCGGCCGAGACCACGGCCAGCGTCGCCTTGGTTTCCTCGATCTCGTGGTTGAGCGCCAGCCACGACACCAGGCCGTAATCGCCCTGTACCAGATGATAGCCGAAATAGACCGTGACGCCGGTGGTGACCAGCGGCACCAGCGCAGCGCGAAAACGACGACGGATCTCTCGGGCCAGACTCATGGCAGAAGGGAATCATGGCCGCCTCGCCCGGTCAAGCCGTCGAACGGACGGCGCCGCCGGAACCGGTCGGGATCAGGCCGCCAGGGCCTGGCGAACGGCCAGCACCAGTTCTTCGCCGGCAATCGGCTTGTCCAGGATATGCCGGGTCAGGCCGCGCAGGCGGTCGAGCGACTGGGCGGCATTCGCGCTGACGATGACGACCGGGACGCCGAGGTCTTCGACCAGGCGCCGGGCGGCCGAGACCCCGTCCTGGTCGCCCTTGATGTGAATATCCATCAGGGCGAGGTCCGGACGCTCCTGGTCTGCCAGACGGAAGGCCGCGGCGGCGTCATCGACCGGCCCGATCACCTGAAAGCCGGCATCGCTGAGGATCGCTTCGAGGAAGAAGGCGATAAAGGCTTCGTCTTCCACGATCAGGATCTTGCGGCGGGGAGCGAGAGGCGCGTTCATGACATGGAAATGCCGTAATCTGCCGGCAGTTCCCGGCTATTCGTCCATGTCGTCGGATTTCGGCACCGTATTGGTCTTGACCGCCGGCCGCGGCCTGAGGATGGTCGGCCATGATCCGCTCCATCCTGGCCGTGCTGGCCGTCATCATGCCCCTGGCGCAGGCTGCGGCCGAACCGGAAGCGGCGACTGCCAGGGGCCCCGCCGGGTCCCTGTCGCTGGGCATGCGAATGCTGTTCCGCCTGGTCGATCACGACGGCAATGGCGCGATCAGCCAGGGCGAGGCCGACCGGTTCCTTGACGGCCTGTTCGCCCAGGTCGACGGCAACAAGGACGGCCTTGTTTCCTGGCCGGAAATGCTGGTGATCGTAAAGGGCCTGGCGCCCGCGCCTGCGCAGCAGAGCGAGGCCCGTCGGACCTTCGACCAGGTCGACCGCAATCGGGACGGGCAGATCGACGGACGCGAGATCAACCGCGCCGCGACTGCCCATTTCCGCTTTCTCGACGCCGATGGGGACGGCGCCATCACCGTCGCCGACCTCGCCGGTCGGGACTTGTTCGCCCCGGCTCTGGGAACGCCCGCCCCCTGACGGCCGCCACCAGCGTGGGGCCCCGCCAGCGATGGGACAGCCCGGCGACGGAACGGGCGGCGACTGCCGCCCGCCGTCGATGCCCGGATCAGCCTTCGGCGATCCAGGTCGCCTCACGGCCCTTCTGGGCCATGTGGACCGTCATCTTGACCCGCTGCTGAGACTGCAGATCCATCATGCCGCAGCGCCGCAGCACGCTCTTATGGATGAACACGTCCTTGCCGCCATCATCCGCCACGATGAAGCCGAAGCCGCTTTCCGGCTTGAACCACTTCACCGTGCCGGCGATGGTCTCGCCCTCGGCGGGAGCCACCGCAGGCGCTGCGGCGGAGGCGCCGAAGGAACTGCGCTCGGCCGGCGGACGGCTGGTGGCCGGCGCACCACCGCCGAAGCGGGGCCGGTCGCCAAAGCCGCCGGAACGTTCGCCATAGCCGCCCGAGCGCTCGCCATAGCCGCCGGAGCGTTCGCCATAGCCACCCGAACGTTCACCATAGCCACCCGAACGTTCGCCGAAGCCCGACCGCGGCGGCGTGGCCGCACCGGGTTCGACACCGACGACATCGATGATGCGCTGGACCTGGGGACCCCGGGGTCCCTCGACAATGTCGCAGGTCAATTCAGTCCCGTCCGGCAGATCGCCATAGCCGGCCTGGGAGAGCACTGAGACATGGAGAAAGGCGTCGGGTGAACCGTCGACAGGGGCGACGAAGCCGAAGCCCTTCATCCCGTTGAACCACTTGACGCGCGCTTGGACGTTGTTGGGCACTGGATCCGACCTTGACAGGCGTTCCGCTCGACCGACGGGACGCAATTCTTTAGGGAAACGACCCTCCGGGTCGAGAACCGACTGCTTTCATCAATAGCCCGCCTGCCGCCCGAACCCATTGGTCGCAGGCTTACGATAGCGCGGTGGTCTTCCCACATTCAAACGCTTTCTGGGTGATTCTGGGGCTAAGTTGCGCCGTTTGCCGGCACCCGGGCCAGGGGACAAATCCAACGGGCGGGTCCGCCCTGGCAGTCGCGGCACCGGCCACGGGACGATGCCCTCGTCCGCCCGGTCGTCGTCGCGCGCATGCCGGGCCACCGAGCACCCGTCATCGATCGCGGATCGCCCGGTCGACCATGCCGCCGCGCAAGGACCGCGATGGCCAGCTTCGGCGCGGGAACCAATAGCCGGAATCCGACCGCTAGAGGTCGTCGTCCGTGTCGGCCGGTTCGCGGGTCCGCAATTCGAATGCCGCCCACGCCCGCCGCCAGGCCAGCAGCCCGAAGGGAAGGCTTGCGGCATAGACGCAGGTGACCACGCCGATGACTTCCCAGGGATAGCTGAGCAGGAGCGCCGCCCCCATGCCGGCAAAGACCAGGGTCGGCAGGACAAGGTCCCGGTGAATGCCGATCCGCTTCAGGGAAAAGGTCGGTAGCCGGCTGACCATCAAGACCGCGACGGTGATGACCAGAGGGGTCACCACCCAGGGGCTTCTGAACTGCTCGTAACCCAGGGCGAAGCTGCCGACCAGGGGCAGCAGGACCAGCGCGGCCGCGGCGGGCGACGGCACCCCGATGAAAAACTGCGAGGTCCAGGCCGGGCGATCCGGGTCCTCGACGGCGACATTGAAGCGCGCCAAACGAAGGGCGCAGCAGACCGCATAGGACAGGACGGCAATCCAGCCCAGGCCCGACAGGGTTTCCAGGCTCCACAGATAGAGCACGACGATCGGCGCCACGCCGAATGACAGGAAATCCGCCAGGCTATCCAGCTCGGCACCGAAGCGGCTGGTGCCCTTCAGCATCCGGGCCAGCCGCCCGTCCAGGCCGTCGAGCACGGCGGCGACGAAGATCGCCGCCACCGCCAGCACGAATTTCTCGTCGATGGCGAAGCGGATCGCGGTCAGCCCCGAGCACAGCGCCAGGGTGGTCAGGATGTTGGGCGCGAGGCTGCGAACCGGCAGGCGGTTGAAGCGCGGCATGTCGCTGCCGTGGCGCCCCCCCCGGTGAAAGCGCAGCCGGCGCCGGAACCCCGGAAACGGGGCTTCCGGTTCCGTCGTCACCGGATTTCTCCGAGCCGCGCGGGACCCCCGGCGGCGAGGTCGGCCAGCACCGTCTCGCCCCCGATGGTACGTTGCCCGACCGCCACAAACGGTGTCACGCCAGGCGGCAGATAGACGTCGACGCGGCTGCCGAAGCGGATAATGCCGAAGCGCTCGCCCGCCTTCAGCAGCTTGCCCGGGGCGGCATCACAGACGATCCGCCGGGCAACCATGCCGGCGATCTGGACCAGGCCCATGCTGCGGCCGTCGGCCAGCACCAGGCGCAGGCCGTTGCGCTCGTTCTCGTCCGATGCCTTGTCCTGTTCGGCGCTGACGAAGGCGCCCGGCGTGTAGGCCACCAGGTCGACCGTGCCATCCACCGGGCTGCGATTCACATGGACATCGAACACCGACATGAAAATCGACACCCGCACCCGCGGCTCGGGCCCCAGGCCCAGTTCTGCGGGAACCGGGCCGACCGCGGCGTGAACGACGCGCCCGTCGGCCGGCGCGACCACCAGCGACGGCCCCACAGGGGTCACCCGCGGCGGGTCGCGAAAGAAGAAGAAGCACCACGCCGAAAGCAGCACGCCGAGCCAGCCGAGCGGTTGCCACAGAATGAACAGCACCAGCGTCACGATCAGGAAGAGCAGGACGAATCTGACCCCTTCCCGGTGCAGGGGATGGATGACCGAGCGCAGCGACGCGATAAGATCCATAATCACTCCCGGGCCGCTATTCGGCCAATTCCGCCGCAGACAGGCGGCGTTCATCATCGGGCGAGAGGCTTAGAACGCGGTTCAGCGTATCTTCGGCCTCGACCGCCTCAAGCTGTCTCTGCCACATGGTGGCGTATCGGCCGGCTTTCGCCAACAACTCCTCATGGGCCCCCCGTTCGACGATCTCGCCCCGGTCCAGCACCAGGATTTCGTCGGCATCGACAATGGTCGACAGGCGGTGGGCGATCACGATGGTCGTCCTGCCCCGGGAGATTTCCTTCAGCGATGCCTGGATTTCCTTCTCGGTCTGGGTATCGAGGGCCGAGGTGGCCTCGTCCAACAGCAGGATCGGGGGATTTTTCAGAATCGTCCGGGCGATCGCCACCCGCTGTTTTTCGCCGCCCGACAATTTGAGGCCGCGTTCGCCGACCATGCTGTCATAGCCGTCGGGCAGGGTCTGGACGAAGTCGTGAATCCGCGCCAGGCGGGCCGCCGCCTCGACTTCCGCGTCGCTGGCCGTGGGGCAGCCATAGCGGATGTTGTAGCGGATGGTGTCGTTAAACAGCACGGTATCCTGGGGCACGATGCCGATGGCACGGCGCAACGATTCCTGGGTCACGTCCCGCAGGTCCTGGCCGTCGATGGTGACGCTGCCCGCCTGTATATCATAAAACCGGAACAGGATGCGGCTGATGGTTGATTTGCCGGCGCCCGACGGCCCGACAATGGCCACGGTGTGGCCCGGCGGCACGGCAAAGGAAACATCCTTCAGGATGCCCCGCCGGCTGTCGTAGCGGAACTGCACCTGCTGGAAACGGACGGCCCCGCCGGTGACCCGCAACGGCCTGGCATCCGGGCGGTCGGTGACCTCGTGGGGCACCGCAAGCACGGCAAACATCGCCTCCATGTCGATCAGGGCCTGCTTGATCTCGCGGTAGACGAAACCCAGCATGTTGAGCGGGGCGTAGAGCTGGACCAGGAAGGTGTTCACCAGCACGAAATCGCCGATGGTCATGGTGCCCGCGACCACGCCATTTGCGGCAATCGACATGACCGCCATCAGGCCGACCGAGATGATGATGCCCTGGCCGACATTGAGCAGCGACAGGCTGGTCTGGGACTTGACCGCGGCCCGTTCGTACCGCGCCAGGGCGGTATCGAACCGCCGTGCCTCGTGGGCCTCGTTGGAAAAATATTTGACGGTCTCGTAGTTCAGCAGGCTGTCGACCGCCTTGGTCGAGGCCTCGGTGTCCTGGTCGTTCATCTCGCGGCGGAATTTCAGCCGCCAGCCGGTGACCGAGAAGGTGAAGGCGATATAGGCCGCGATCGTCCCCAGGGTGGCACAGGCCAGCGGCCAGCCGTACCCGGCGAACAGCAGGCCGGCCACCAGCAGAACCTCCACGGCCGTGGGCACGATATTGAACGCCGCGTAGCGCAGCAACAGGTCGATCGCCTTGGTTCCCCGGTCGATCAGCCGGTTCAGGCCACCGGTGCGCCGTTCGATGTGAAAGCGCATCGACAGGGCGTGGAGATGCTCGAAAGTCGACAGCGCCAGCTTGCGCACCGCGTTCTGCACCACCCGGGAGAACAGGCTGTCGCGCAGTTCGCCGAATCCCTGGGCCCCGATGCGGGCCAGGCCATAGGCCACAATCATCAGGATCGGCACGGTCAGGACATCGGCCTTCACCCCCAGGGCATCGACCGCGCCCTTATAGAGGTAGGGCACCCCGACATTGGCCAGCTTGGCGAGGACCAGCAGACCCCCGGCCATCATCACCCGGCGGCGCAGATCGCTGCGCCCCACGGGCCAGAGATAGGGCAGAAAATCGACCAGGGTCTGGACGGGCGAACGGTGGGAAGCCACAACGGGTGGTTCGCTGGTGGCACGGAGGGAACGGACCATTGGAATTGTTAAGCCTGTCTTAAATGAGCCGGGACCAGACTTGGGGCGCCGGCATCGCCGGTGCACCGTCATGACGGCATCGGGTGAATGTGGTGCCGGCAGGCGCTTAACGGAAGGGTCTTGTCCATGCTCGGTCGACAGAGCCACCCCGCAGCCGCGCTGACGGCACGTCTCGACCACCTGCTGGCCAGCGCCACCTTGGCCCATGGCCGCACGGCCGAAACGCCGCCCCGGCACTTCGCCTTCCGCATCGGGTCGGTGCCGTTCGAAGCCAGCATCACCCCCCAGGGCGACGGCACCATGCTGATATTGGCCGGCACCCTGGGGCTGTTGCCCTTTTCCGCCGAGAATGCGCCGCTGCGCCGCCATTGGCTGGACCGGGTTGGACGCAACCGCGGCGCCGACCGCTTCTCCTTCAGCCGGGAGGGCTGCCTTCGCCTGGAAAGCCGCACGCTGCTGCCGGGCAATCCGACCCGCAGCCAGCTCCTCGAAGCCTTGACGGTGGTCGTCATGACCCTCGGCGACGATCTGGAGCCGCCCCTGAGACATTAATCTACCGCAGCGCAAAAAAGCGCTGGAATCGGTGGAAATCTTGCCCAATGATGACAATTGAGGGCGGCGAAACAATCGAAACGACGTTCGACTGACCGGCGCCCCGCCTTTTCCGTTATTTCACAGTCGCCTTTCGTGCGTCTGGCGGGACGACCCGCCCCAAATCATCATGAGCTGTATCCGGACTCCGGATATCGCCCGGGAGGTAACGCCTGCGGCAGGGCCATGGGTGGACCCGACGATATACGGAGGCAGGCATGATGGGGGAATTGGGGGAGCGCCGGCTTGCAGGAGCCCGGCGCGCGGGGCGCCTGACGCGATTTTTGCCAACTCGATGGCATCCGGCACGATGGCATCCGGCACGGTGGCGCCCGGCACGATGTTTTCTGGTCGGTACGCTTGTCGCCCTGTTGCCGGCGGCAATCGCCGCCCCGGCCAAGGCCGCGGACCTGATTCAGTGGAGCGACAGTTTCGTCGGCTACCGCTTCGGGACCAACTACCGCGAACCGGGAAATCCGGAACATGTGACCAAGAGCATCGTCCAATTCCAGCACGCCGATGGCTGGACCTATGGGTCGAACTTCTTCAACTTGGACGTCCTGTTGTCGAATCACGACAACGAGCCCTATCGCAAAGGCGGGCGCGGCGCGCGGGAATATTACGCGGTGTTCCGCACTACCCTGAGCGCGGCCAAGATCGGCGGAACGCCGATCGCCATCGGCCCGATCAATGATGTCGGCCTCACCATCGGCGGCGACCTGTCCTACAAGGATGACGCCTTCAATGCCCGCGTCCGCAAATTCGTCATCGGTCCCACGGTGAATTTCGACGTGCCCGGCTATGCCTTCCTGAGCTTCCTGTTCCGCACCGAACATAATCACAACGGCATCGTCGGCAAGGGCGTCGGCTTCGATCCGCATTGGGGCATCAGCGGCGCCTGGGGCCTCAATTTCGACCTTGGGCTGCCCGCCGTGCAGAAGGGCTTTTTCAACATCGTCGGC
>JAJFJE010000340.1 GCA_021774355.1 Alphaproteobacteria bacterium | reverse complement strand
CGGTCGGGACTCGTGGCGCCGAGGGCGGCAAGGTGCCACCCAGGTCGTCCAGCACGGACATGTCGACATCGACCCCTGACGGGGTACCGCCGCCGATCACGATCGTCTGCATGCCCAGGGCGTCCATCACCGGATCGCTACCCCCGCCCGCATAGAGCGGCCTGGCCTGGGCCGTCGATCCCCCGCGATAGGCCGGGGCCGCGGCGGACGGCGCCTGCCCGGGCGCAGGGCGATAGGAATAATCTTCATTGCCGCCCGCCAGGGCCGGCGGCACGGGGTCGAGCAACAGCACGGCCAGGACGGCAGACACGGCCGCAGCCGCCCGCTTGCCGCGGCGGATCGTCCCTGCCGGCCGATCGTTGTTAGCGAAACCCCTCATCACCCGCATTCGTTTATCAGGATTGCGGCTTGGCGAAAATGGGCGATTTGGCGGTTCAACCGGCCGCCCGGGACTTGTTATGAATGGCCTTCGCCTTTTCGACCAGGCGGCGCAGCTTTTCGTGGATGGTTTCGTTGCCGGCGACGAGGTCCGGGGCATCGAGCACGGCCTTGGCCCCACGGACATCGGTGACATAGCCGCCGGCTTCGCGGACCAGCAGGATCCCCGCGGCAATATCCCAGGCGCTGAGGCCCGATTCCCAGAAGCCGTCGAACCGGCCGGCCGCCAGCCAGGCCAGATCGAGCGCCGCCGAGCCATTGCGCCGGATCCCCGCGACTTCGCGCATCACCAGCCCGAGTTCCTTGAGAAAGCCCGCATGATCGCCCCGCCCGAGAAACGGGATGCCCGTGGCCATCACCGCCTGGGTCAGGTCGGTCCGCGCCGACACCCGCAGCCGGCGGTCGTTGCAATAGGCCCCGCCGCCCTTGTCGGCCCAGAACAGCTCGTCGCTGATCGGATTGAACACAATGCCGGCGACGATCTCGCCATCCCGCTCGGCGGCCACCGAGATGGCAAAATGGGGAATGCCGTGGAGAAAATTGGTGGTGCCGTCGAGCGGGTCGATGATCCAGCGCTGACTCTTGTCGGTGCCTTCGACAATCCCGCCCTCTTCCATCAGGAAGCCATATTCCGGGCGTGCCCGGGCCAGTTCGGCCTGCAGGACCTGTTCGCAGCGCTGGTCGGCGACCGTCACGAAATCGGCCGGTCCCTTTTTTGACACTTGCAGGTTTTCGACTTCGCCGAAGTCGCGCTTCAAGCCGCGGGCCGCCTTGGCGGCGGCCGCAGCCATGACATTGATGAGCGGCGAACGATGCGCCATCGGACCAACCTCGACTGGGGAATGAGCGGCCGTCCAGCGGGGCTGAACGCCATGGGCCGCGGACCCTATCAGCCCGTACCGATACGGTCAAATCACCCGCGACGCTGTGCGGCTCGGGGGCGCTTTGCGACTCGGGCCCGTTGGGGCTAAGCTTAGCCGTCGTCAACAATCGAAAGGAGGTGATCCAGTGTCTCATTGTCAAGATCCGCGGCTGGCGGTCTCGGTGACCTGGTATCTCGCCTCTGCTATGGGGCGTGCCGCCTGACCGTCTCGTGCGGCCCGACGCCGGGCCGCGGTGACAATGGAAGGGCTGTCCGAACGGGCAGCCCTTCTTTGCATGTGAGCCCATGACCTCGGATCCTGCTCTCGTCATCCTGGTCGACGCCGACGCCTGCCCGGTCAAGGCCGAGGTCTACCGGGTGGCAGAGCGCTATGCCGTGCCCGTCCGCATGGTCGCCAATGCGGTCATGGCCCTGCCCCGCAATCCGCTGTTCGAGCGGGTCGTGGTGGGCAGTGGCTTCGACGCCGCCGACGACTGGATCGCCGCTGCTGCCCGGCCGGGCAGCGTGGTGGTCACGGCCGACGTCCCGTTGGCCAGCCGCTGCGTCAAGGCGGGGGCCACCGTCCTGGCCCCCACCGGACGCCCCTGGTCGGAAGCCGGGATCGGGCTTGCCCTGGCCAATCGCAATTTGATGGCCGACCTGCGCGAGGCTGGGCTGATCCAAGGGGGCGGCCGGCCCTTTGCCGCCAAGGACCGTTCGGCGTTTCTTTCGGCCCTGGACGAGGCCATCGTCAGGCTGCGCCGCCAGGGCCATGGCTGACCGTCCCGATTCGGTCACGACTCTGGACGAGGAGCGCCCGGTACGGTGGAATGCCCGATAACTGTCGCCCTGAACAACGCGTCCCTGATCGCCCCTTGAGGTGAATACCGTCATGTCACAGCCTTTGGGTCCCGCCCCGTCCTCGCAGGGCGCGGGCACCGCGCGGCAATGCGCGGGTCCCGCCGACCGGGTGGACGAACATATTGCCGTGATCGGCCTGGGTTATGTCGGCCTGCCTGTGGCCCTGGCCCTGAGCGGGGTCGCCCGCCAGGTGTCCGGCTTCGATATTCGCCGGGATCGCATCGCCGAATTGGCCGAAGGCATCGACAGCACCGGCGAGGCCGACGCCGGGGCCCTGTGCAGCGCCCTCGCCGGTGGCCGTTTCAGCCTCGGCGCCGACCCCTCGGCCCTGGCCGGTGCCAGCGTCTTCATCATCACCGTCCCGACCCCGGTCGACCTGGCCAAGACCCCGGACATGACTGTCCTGCTGACCGCCTGCGACATGGTCGGCCGCCAGTTGCAGGCAGGGGCCCTGGTAATCATCGAATCGACCGTCCATCCCGGCGCCACCGAGGAGCAATGCGTGCCCCGGCTGGAGGCCGCTTCGGGGCTGCGCTATGGCCGCGACTTTGCCATCGGTTATTCCCCCGAGCGGATCAATCCGGGCGACAAGGCCAATTCCTTCCGCACCATCCGCAAGGTGGTGTCGGCTTCCGATCCGGCGGCCCTTGCCCGGGTGGTCCGGATCTATGGCGCGGTGGTCGAGGCCGGGCTTCACGTGGCACCGTCGATCAAGGTCGCCGAAGCCGCCAAGATGCTGGAAAACACCCAGCGGGACGTGAACATCGCCCTGATGAACGAAGTCGCGATGATCTTCGACCGGCTGGGCATCCGCACCTCCGAGGTCCTGGCGGCGGCCCGGACAAAATGGAATTTCCTGCCGTTCGAGCCGGGCCTGGTGGGCGGCCATTGCATCGGCGTCGACCCCTATTACCTCGCCTACAAGGCCCGGGAAGAGGGCGCGGTCGCCGACCTGATCCTGACCAGCCGGCGCATCAACGAAATGATCCCCGGCTTTGTCGTGGACAAGACCCTGACCCTGCTGGCCGAACGCGGCGTGGCGGCGAAGGGCGCCCGGATCGGCGTCCTTGGCCTGTGTTTCAAGGCCGATGTCCCGGACATCCGCAACAGCCTGTCGCCCCGCATCGCCCATGGCCTGCGGGACCGCGGGGCCGAGGTCCTGTGCCACGACCCGGTGGCCGAGCCGGGCGAGATGGCCCGGGAATACGGCCTGGCTTTGCTGCCGCCGGAACAACTCGACCGGCTCGACGCGCTGGTCCTGGCGGTGCCGCACCGGGCGTTTCGCAGCGAAGGCGGCGGCCTTTACGACCGGCTGCACCGGCCAGGGGTGATGATCGACGTCAAAACCGTCCTGGCGGACCACCCGGTTCCCGACGGGATCTGCTATTGGTCGTTGTGACACGGCAACAATTCAGGGCGTCATGAGCAGGATTCTGGTTACCGGCAGCGCCGGATTCATCGGCTACCATGTGGCCCAGCGGCTGCTCGACCAGGGCCACCTGGTCGCTGGCATCGACAACATGACGCCCTATTACGACGTCGAGCTGAAGCACCGGCGCCATGCCCGGCTGGCGCGCAGCAACGGCTTCCGCGCTCATATCGTGGATCTGGCCGCGCGCGACGAGACCCGGGCGGTGATCGAAGCCGAACAGCCGGAGATTATCGTCCACCTCGCCGCCCAGGCCGGCGTGCGCTACGCCATCGAGCATCCGGAGGCCTATATCCAGACCAATGTGGTCGGCACCTTCCACCTGCTGGAACTGGCGCGGGCCTTCCCGGTGCAGCATTTCCTGCTGGCCTCGACCAGTTCGGTCTATGGCGCCAACACGGTCATGCCGTTTACCGAGTTGGACCGCACCGAGACGCCCCTGACCATCTATGCGGCGACCAAGAAGTCGACCGAACTGATGGCCCATTCCTATGCCCATCTGTGGGCCATCCCGACCACGGTCTTCCGCTTTTTCACGGTCTACGGGCCCTGGGGCCGGCCGGACATGGCGTTGTTCAAATTCGTCGACGCCATGCTCGATGGCCGGCCGATCGAGGTCTACAACCACGGCCGGATGGCGCGGGACTTCACCTATATCGACGACCTGGTCGAGGGGATCATCCGGCTGATCGGCTGCCCGCCGCGCCAGGGCGAACCCGTGGGCGACTTCGATTCGCTCAGCCCGGTGGCGCCCCACCGGGTGGTCAATATCGGCAACGCCCAGCCGGTCGAACTGCTCGCCTTCATCGAGGCGATCGAGCACTGCCTGGGCCGGACGGCCGAGCGGATCTATCTGGACATGCAACCCGGCGACGTACCGCGGACCTATGCCGACACCCGGCTGCTGGCGGCCCTGACCGGCTTCAGTCCGGCGACCCCGGTCGCCGACGGCGTCGCCGCCTTCGTCGCCTGGTTCCGCGACTATTTCAACCGCTGAGCGGGCTGCCCGGCGGCGCCAAGGCCGCCGGACAATCCCTCATGTCTGGTCCCCGGCTGGGATCGGTCCCCCGGGCTGGGGTCAGGCCCCGGGCTGGGGTTCCGGGCGGGTGCCGGGGGCGGGCTTGGCCTTGGCTGTGGCGCCGCCGGTCGGCGGCACGGCGGAACCGGTGCCAAGGTCGGGCGGGATATCTGAAACGCTTTCCCGGGTGATCGACTCGCCCCGCAGGATCGCCTTGATCTCCTCGCCGGACAGGGTCTCGTATTCGAGCAGGGCATGGGCCAGCAGGTCGAGGTCGGCACGCCGCTCGGTCAGCACCCGGCGGGCCGTGGCCAGGGCCTCGTCGACCAGCCGCTTGACCTCGGCATCGATCTTCTGGGCCGTGGACTCGGAAACGTTCTGGGTGCGCGACACCGAATGGCCCAGGAACACCTCGTCCTGGTTCTCGCCATAGGCCACCGCCCCCAAGGCGTCCGACAGGCCCCAGCGGGTCACCATATTGCGCGCCAGGCTGGTCGCCGCCGTGATGTCGCCCGAGGCGCCGGAGGTCACCTTGTCGTAGCCGAACACCAGCTCCTCCGCCACCCGGCCGGCCATGGACATGGCCAGGCGCGAATGCATCTGCTCGCGGGTGAAGGAATATTTGTCGCCCTCGGGCAACTGCACCACCATGCCCAGGGCACGGCCGCGCGGAATGATGGTCGCCTTGTGCACCGGATCGGTCGCCGGCAGGGTCAGGGCCACCAGGGCGTGACCGCCTTCGTGGAAGGCGGTCAGCCGCTTCTCTTCCTCGCTCATGACGAGGGAGCGCCGCTCGGTGCCCATCATGACCTTGTCCTTGGCCGCCTCGAACTCGGCCATGGTCACCACCCGGCGCCCCTTGCGGGCGGCCAGCAGGGCCGCCTCGTTGACCAGATTGGCCAGGTCGGCGCCCGAAAAGCCGGGGGTTCCGCGGGCGATCACCTTGGCCTCGACATCGGGGCCCAGCGGCACCTTGCGCATATGGACCTTGAGGATCTTCTCGCGCCCGACCACGTCGGGATTGGGCACCACCACCTGGCGATCGAACCGGCCGGGCCGGAGCAGCGCCGGATCGAGCACGTCCGGGCGGTTGGTCGCGGCGACCAGGATCACGCCCTCATTGGCCTCGAAGCCATCCATCTCGACCAGGAGCTGGTTGAGGGTCTGTTCGCGTTCGTCATTGCCGCCGCCCAGGCCGGCCCCACGGTGGCGGCCGACCGCATCGATTTCGTCGATAAAGATGATGCAGGGGGCGTTCTTCTTGGCCTGTTCGAACATGTCGCGCACCCGGCTGGCGCCGACGCCGACAAACATCTCGACGAAGTCCGAGCCCGAGATGGTGAAGAACGGCACATTGGCCTCGCCGGCAATGGCCCTGGCGAGCAGGGTCTTGCCGGTGCCCGGCGGGCCGACCAGCAGGGCGCCCTTGGGAATGCGGCCGCCCAGGCGCTGGAATTTCTGCGGGTCCTTGAGGAAGTCGACGATTTCCTCGAGTTCCTCCTTGGCCTCGTCGATCCCCGCCACGTCGTCGAAGGTGACCCGGCCGTGGCGCTCGGTGAGCAGGCGGGCCTTCGACTTGCCAAAGCCCATGGCCTTGCCGCCGCCCGACTGCATCTGGCGCATGAAGAAGATCCAGACGCCGATCAGCAGCAGCATCGGGAACCAGGAAATCAGGATGTTGAGCAGGTTGAGATCGCCCGAATCGGGCGGCTTGGCCGAGAAGCGCACGCCCTTGTCGCGCAGCATCGCCACCAGCCCGGTGTCGCCAGGCGGCGAATAGGTCTGGAACCGGCGGCCATCGGAATAGGAGCCGTCAATGACCTGGCCGCTGATCGTCACTTCGTTGACCCGGCCCGATTCGACGTCTGCGACGAAATCCGAATACGGCATGGGCGACCCGCCACTGCGACTCGACGAGCCCTGAAACGCGTTGAACAGGGCGAAGAGCAGCAGCGCGATGACCACCCAAAGGGCCAGATTCCGACCGGGCATGTTCACGACGAGCACCTTTCCCGCCGGTGCTGACCCGGCGACTTCCCCGCACGCCTGTGGAAACCCACCGCAGCCGGGCTGACTTTGAAACACTTCTTAAATAAGGCGGGCCGGCCGGTAAACAACTGGTTGCGCGCGCGACATAGACGAAAGGCGAGGTTCCAGCCACGAAAGGCGGGCCGCGTCCTGGTCCCCCACAGCCATAAGCGGCACGGCGACCAGAGTACCGTCGCGGAAGATGGCGGGCAAGGCCGCGCGGCGCCAGTGCGGCAGGCGGGGCAGGCCGGCTGGAACCAGCGCCCCCAACGCCCCGATTTCCACCGCCTGTGGCCCGGCGGCAACCCTGAATCGGCCATCCCATACCCCCTCGCCCCCCGCCGCTAGGGCCAGGGGCGGCGCCACCGCGGCGGCCTCCCGCCCGATATCGACGCGGGTGCCGCCGCGATTCAGGGCGATGCGGCAGCCGCCCAGGGTCGCCACCAGCCGGCTGTCGCCGCACAGCCGCGCCAGCAGCCGTTCGGTCCGCTGGTGTCGCGGCGGGAATGCGGCCCCGCCCAGGCCGGCGACGAGCCGCCCGAGCAGGCGCTCGGCGACCGGAGGCGGGGCCGTGGCCAGGGCCGCCCGGTCGACCGTGGCATTGCCCCAGCCGTCGAAACCGACCGCCGCCGCGGCCAGATCGGCGACCAGGCCATCGATCACCGCCCGGTCCCGGGCCAGCCGCCGGGCGGTCTCGGCCAGCCGCCCGCTGTCCAGGTCGAGGGCCGCGATCATGGCCCGGACCCGGGAGCGCAGCCGCGCCGGATCGCGATTGGAGGGATCGTCGACCGCCGCCCAGCCGCGTGCCGCGACCCGGGCGCACAAGGCCGCCTTGGTCGTTTCCAGCAGGGGCCGGAGCAGCACGATCCCGTCCCGCTCGGTCACCGCTTCGATGGCGGCAAGGCCGTCGAGGCCGCTGCCCCGGTGCAGGCGCATCAGCAGGGTTTCCGCCTGATCGTCCAGGCTGTGGGCGGTCGCCAGGTGGCCGAAGCCATGGCGTCGGCACCAATCGGTCAGCAGCGTGTAGCGCGCGGCCCGGGCCGCAGCCGCCAGGTCGCCCGCCGGCTTCTCGCCCTGCCAGTGCAGGATCGCGGCGCGATGACCCTGGGCCAGGGCCAGGGCCTCGACCGCCGCGGCTTCCCCGGCGGCGGCCGGGCGCAGCCCGTGATCGACGGTCAGCACGGCCAGAGGAACCTGCCGCGGGGCCGCCCAGGCCTCGGCTAGGTCGAGCAGGGCCAGACTGTCCGGCCCGCCGGACACGGCCAAGGCCAGGCGGGGCGGGGCCAGCCGGTCGAGCAATGCGGCAAAGCGAAGGGCGGCGTCGCTCATCAGCGGCGCCCGCCGGTCAGTTGCAGCTGGCCGCTTGCCGCTCGCGTTCGGCCCGGCTGCGAATTGCCGGGCTGGCCCCGGGATAGCGGCTGGGCAATTCGGACAGGACCTTGCATCCGCGATCCTTCTCGCCCATCAGGATCAGGCTCATGCCCAGCTTGAGAAAGCTGTCCGGCACCTTGGCACCGTTCGGATAGGACTGGAGGCCGGCCAGGAAGGTCTGGGCCGCCTGATCGTAGGCGCCGCGCACATAATAGGTTTCGGCCAGCCAATATTGCGCATTGCCGGCCAGGCGGTCCTGGGGATAGGCCGCGAGAAAGCTCCTCAGCGCGCCTTCCGCCCGGTCGTAGTCACCCTGCCGCAACAGGGCGAGCGCCTGGTCGTAGTCGTCGAGCGCGCCGGCACTATCGGCACCCAGCTTGCCGGCTGGTGCCGCCTGGGACGGCAAGCCGCCGGCGGCCGGATGCGGCGGCGGGGCCATCGCCACGGGGCCTCCGGGCGCCGCTTCCCGCGGCTCGGGAGCGGGTGCCCCGGCTGATGGCGGCGTGCCCCCGGCCTGGACCCCGGCCGCCTGCTCCAGGCGGTTCAGGCGAAACTCCACGTCTTCCTTGATGTCGCTGACCCGGTCGTCGACCTGCCTGGCCTTGTAGCTCGCTTCCTCGATCTTGCCGGTCAGGTCGCGAATTTCTTCTTCCAGGGCCGACAGGCGCAGTTCCAACTGCGCGGCACTGCCCGGCGCCCCCGGCCCCGCCCCCTGGCCGCGCAAGGCCGCAACCGCCGCCTCGAGCTGGTAGACCCGGCCCTGCAGGCTCTGGAAGTCGGACCGCGACTGAGCAAAGGCCCCGGTCGCCGGCGGCAGCACCACCAGGGCGGCCACCGCCGCCATCATCCCTAGGACTGAACGGGCAGACATGTAACACCTCGAAATGCTGACGCGACGCAGCCGATCCGGCCAGATCTGACAGCAGAAAGCGGCAAAACCGGGGCACGGGTCAACAGCCCTGCCCATCGCACAAAGACCCGTCCCGCGGGTGGCGAGACGGGTCCTGCGATGACCGGCGGCCGGGCGCCTTGGCCCGGCCGGACTCGAACGGCGTCAGTTGACCCGGCTGAATGCCCGGCGGTTCTGGGCCCACGAGGAGTCGTTCGAACCGACGGCGAAGGGACGATCCTTGCCGTAGGACAGGGTCGACAGGCGGCCGGAATCGACGCCCAGCGACACCAGATAGGCGCGTGCGGCGTTGGCCCGGCGCTCGCCCAGAGCGATGTTGTATTCGCGGGTGCCCCGCTCGTCGCAATGACCTTCGATCAGCAAGGTGACCGACGGATAGGTCGCCAGCCACCGGGCCTGGGCCTGCAGGGTCGCCTGACCCTGGGCCGTCAGCGAGGAGCTGTCATATTCGAAGAACACGCTGTCGCCCGCTTCAGTCGCCAAGGATTCCTGGCTGCCCGGAACGACGCCACCAACATTGGTGGAGACCCCGTTTCCGGTCCCTGTCGCACCGCCCGTGTCCGATTTGGACGCGCAGGCAGAGACAGACAGCAAGGCGGCGAAGATGCAGGCGATCTTAAAGCCTGGGTGGATCAAGCGCATAGTCGGAAGACTCCTCGAGTGCGGCCCGGGTGACGTCGGCAATAACCATCCAAATGGGCAGCGGGATCACTTCTAGCATCTCGCATTGGCGAAATCCACGCCGCCTAATTTCTGCCACATTGTGAAATATGCGCCAAACTGCCGCAGGTCCAGCAAAAAACGAGACCGGCGCGAGGCTTAGGCATCATGGTTAAGGGTTAAGGGGAGACCAGGCGGGGTCCGAGGCGTCGCTCGGGGTCAGCATCTGGCGTTCATTGCGACCGGTCAGATCGACAGTATAGAGGCGCACCCGTCCGGCATCGCCCGGGGTTTGGCGGAAGAACGCCAGCACCCGGCCATTCGGCGCCCAGGTCGGCCCCTCGTCGAGGAAGCTTTCGGTCAGGACCCGTTCCTGGGAGCCGTCGGGGCGCATCACGCCGATATAGAACCGGCCGCCCTTCATCTTGGTGAAGGCGATCAGGTCGCCGCGCGGCGACCATACCGGGGTGGCGTAACGGCCATCGCCGAAGCTGATGCGGTTGGCCCCGCCGCCCCCGGCACTCATGACATAAAGCTGCTGGCTGCCGCCGCGGTCTGAGTTGAAGACGATCTGGCTGCCATCGGGGGAATAGGAGGGCGAGGTGTCGATCGCCGCCGAATTTGTCAGGCGCTGGACCGAGCGGGTGCGCAGGTCCAGGGCATAGAGATCAGTCTGGCCGTCCTTGGCCATCGACATGATCACCTTGTTGCCGTCGGGCGAGAAGCGCGGGGCAAAGGTCATGCCCGGGAAATCGCCCAGCACCTCCTGCTGTCCGGTGTCGATGTTGAACAGATAGACCCGCGGCTTGTCGTTGAAATAGCTCATATAGGTGATGGTCTGATCGCGCGGGCTGAAGCGCGGGGTCAGCACCAGATCCTTGCCCGAGGTCAGAAAGCGATTATTCGCCCCATCCTGGTCCATGATCGCCAGGCGCTTGACCCGGCGATTCTTCGGACCGCTTTCCGAGACATAGACCATGCGGGTGTCGAAATAGCCCTTCTCGCCGGTGATCCGTTCATAGATCGCGTCGGCGATGATATGGGCGACCCGGCGCCAGTTGACCGTGTCGGCGGTGAACGACAGGCCGGTCATCTGCTGGCCGACCTGGGTGTCCCACAGGCGGAACTCGAAGGCCAGGCGACCGCCCTGGGAACTCACCCGGCCCGCGACCACGGCATCGGAGCCGACCCCTTTCCAGGCGCCGAAACTCGGCTGGCCCTGAAGCTGCGCCGGCGTCTGGGGAAACGAGGCCCGGGGGATGGGGCGGAACAGCCCCGACCGTTCGAGATCGGCATTGACCACCTGGGCCACCTGGGCGCCGATCTGGCCGGCCTGGCCATCGGACCCGAGAAAATCGGGAATGGCGATGGGAAACGGCTCGGTGGAGCCCCTGGTGACGGTGATATCGGTCTGGGCAGAGGCGGGCGGCGCGACCACCAGGGTCAAGGCAATGGCGAACGCCCCTCCGAGCAGCGGCACGAGCCCGGCGGGGCGGCGGCGGACGGGACATAAGGCTGCGATCATCAGGGCCATCCACATTACGAATCACGAAGGTCGACGCAGAGCGGAGACTTGCCGGAAACTGTGGCAATCCGTTGACCAAAGGCAACCCCGGGCTGGCCGGATCGCACCGGCCTGGGGACGAATGGCCGCGACCGCCCGGCGCGGCCCGGCCCATGGATGCCGATTGCCATCGCCCCTGCCAGCCCCTATCTATGGAGACGGTGGGTTCTGCCTTGCGCGCCAGGCGTCGCAATCCCTGGGGCCATACCCAAACTCTTGGGAACTGTTCCCGTCCCGGATCGTGGTCCGGGACATACGGTGCCCACCTGCTAACGCAGGCCACAGAGGATGGAACTGCCAGCGGCCGGGTGGGCCCACCACCCCGTTTCGGAGCCGTTCGATGATCGCCCAGGCCAAGCGAGAGCTGCGCGGCCGCCTTCGCGCCCTGCGCCACCAGGCGGCCATAGCGGGCGGCGCCGCGGCAGCCGCCGCGCTGGCCCGGCTGGCCGCCGACTGGCTGGCGGCCAGGGCGCTTGATCCGCAGGCCGTGGTCGCCGGCTATGTCGCGGCAGGCGACGAAATCGACCCGCAGGGCCTGCTGTTCCAACTGGCCGCGCGGGGCCACCCGCTGTGCCTGCCAGTGGTCCTGGCCCGCGACGCGCCGCTGCAATTCCAGCGCTACCGCCCGGGCGACCGGCTGGTCTCCGGGGCCTATGGCATTCCGGTCCCGGCGGGCGCCGTCCAGAGCCCGGTCCCCGACATCGTCCTGGTGCCGCTGGTCGGGTTCGACCGGCGCGGCGGCCGGCTCGGCCAGGGCGGCGGCTATTACGACCGCAGCCTGCCGGCGCTGCGCCGGGAAAATCCGCGCCTGCTGGCCATCGGGCTTGCTTTTTCGGTGCAGGAAGTGGCATCGGTGCCGCGCGCCTCGACCGATGCGGCCGTCGATCTTGTGATCACCGAGTGCGCCGTGATCGAGGTGACGTAATGCGACTGCTGTTTCTGGGCGATGTGATCGGGCGATCGGGTCGCGACGGCCTTGCCCGCCACCTGCCGGACATGCGCAGCCGCCTGAAACCGGATTTCATCGTGGTCAATGGCGAGAATGCCGCCGGCGGCTTCGGCATCACCGGCCAGATCGCCCGCGATTTCTATGCCCTGGGGGTCGACGTCATCACCACCGGCAACCACGTCTGGGACCAGAAAGAGACCGCCGCCTATATCGGCAGCGATGCCCGTCTGCTGCGCCCGGTCAATTTCCCGCGCACCGCACCGGGACGCGGGGCCGGCCTGTTCGACGCGCCGGGCGGGCGCAAAGTTGTGGTGGTCAACGCCATGGGCCGGATCTTCATGGACCCCCTCGACGATCCCTTCGCCGGGGTCGAGGCGGAATTGTCCAAGGTCCGCCTGGGCAGCACGGTCGCGGCCATCCTGGTCGACATCCATGCCGAGGCCAGTTCGGAGAAAATGGCCCTCGGCCATTACCTGGACGGCCGGGTCTCGGCGGTGGTCGGCAGCCATTGCCATATCCCGACAGCGGACGCCCAGGTCCTGCCCGGCGGCACCGCCTATCAGACCGATGCCGGCATGTGCGGCGACTATGATTCGGTGATCGGCATGGACAAGGCCGAGCCGATCAACCGCTTTGTCCGCAAGATCCCCGGGGGGCGTTTCGAGCCGGCCATGGGCGAGGCCACCATGTGCGGCATCGTGATCGATACCGACGATGCCACCGGGCTCGCCCGGACCATCGAGCCGATCCGCGTCGGCGGCCGGCTCAAACCCCAGTGGCCTCCGGACCGCTAGCCCCTATATTGCCATATTGGCTTGTCAGGATCGCGAAAGCGTGTCTGGCACGCTACAAGATATGGTATTCCATTCCCCCACAGACGAATAGATACCATCCATCGCCGCTCGGAGATGGTGGTGCCGGCCGACCGGAGAAGACCATGGCAGGTCATTCACAGTTCAAGAACATCATGCACCGCAAGGGCGCCCAAGACGCCCGCCGCTCACGCATGTTTTCCAAGCTGGCTCGGGAAATCACCGTTGCCGCCAAGCTTGGGCTCCCCGATCCCAATTTCAATCCGCGGCTGCGCGCCGCGGTGCTGGCCGCGCGCGATGTCAACATGCCCAAGGACAATATCGACCGGGCGATCAAGAAGTCCCAGGGCGGCGATGCCGAGACCTATGAGGAGGTGCGCTACGAAGGCTATGGCCCGGGCGGCGTCGCCATCATCGCCGAGGCCCTGACCGACAACCGCAACCGCACCGCCTCGGAAGTGCGCTCGATCTTCACCAAATATGGCGGCAATCTGGGGGCCACCGGCTCGGTCGCCCATATGTTCTCCCGGGTCGGCCAGGTCATCTATCCGTTGACCGCCGGCAGCGCCGACGACGTCCTGGAGGCGGCAATCGAGGCCGGCGCCGATGACTGCCTGTCCAGCCCGGACGGCCACGAGATCGTCAGTTCGGTGGAGGAATTCGCCGCCGTGCGCGACGCCCTCGAGACCCGCTTCGGCGCCCCTGAGGCGGCCAGGCTGGTGTGGAAGCCGATGGTGACGGCGCCGATCGGCGAGGGCGAGGCAGAGACCCTGCTGAAGCTGATCGACCTGCTCGACGACAATGAGGACGTCCAATCGGTCTATGCCAATTTCGACGTCGCCGAGGACATCTTGGCGAAGCTGTCGGCCTGAAGCCATGCGCCTGATCGGCCTTGATCCCGGACTCCAGCGCACCGGTTGGGGCGTGATCGAGAGCGTGGGCAGCCGGCTGATCCATATCGCCAACGGCCATGTCGCGACCGATCCGGCACGGGACCTGGCGGTCCGCCTGAAGCAGCTCTATGACGGGCTGACCGAGATCCTGCTGGTCCACCAGCCCGACCAGGCCGCGGTCGAGGAGACCTTCGTCAACAAGAACCCGGTCTCGACCCTGAAGCTCGGCCAGGCCCGCGGCGTGGTCCTGCTGGTCCCCGCCATGGCCGGGATTCCGGTCGCCGAATATGCCCCCAACAAGATCAAGAAATCGGTGGTCGGGGTCGGCCACGCCGCCAAGGAGCAGATTCATCACATGGTCGGCGTGCTGCTGCCGGCCATCGTGATCAATGGCCCGGACGCCGCCGATGCCCTGGCGGTGGCGATCTGCCATGCCCACCACGCCGGCAGCCGCCGGGCACTCGCGGGGGCTGCCCAATGATCGGCAAGCTGACAGGCGTGGTGGACGACAGCGGCGAGGACTGGGTGATCGTCGACGTCGGCGGGGTCGGCTATGTGGTCGCCTGTTCGGCCCGCACCCTGCGCCGCCTGCCGCCGCGCGGCGCGGCGGTCGCCCTGGTCGTCGAAACCCACTTGCGCGAAGATGCCTTGCGTCTCTACGGCTTCCTCGAGGTGGCGGAACGGGACTGGTTCCGCGTCCTGCAAACCGTCCAGGGGGTGGGCGCCAAGGTGGCGCTGGCGATCCTCGATATCATGGCGCCGGGCCAGATCGCCCAGGCGATTGCGGTGCAGGACAGGACGGCCTTCGCCCGCGCCGCCGGGGTCGGGCCCAAGCTCGCCGCCCGCCTGGTCAACGAGCTGAAGGACAAGGCCCCCGCCGGCATCGGCGCCGTAACCCTGGCCGCGCCGCCCGACGGCAGCGTCGCGGCGCAAGCGGTTTCCGCCCTGGTCAATCTCGGCTACCGCCCGGCCGAAGCATCGGGCGCGGTCGGTGCCGCCGCCCGCCGCCTGGGTGACGGGGCCGCCCTCGCCGAGCTGATCCGCAGCGGCCTGAAGGAACTGGCACGGTGACCGGCGACCGCATGGTGACGCCGGAGCGGAGCGGCGACGACCCGCTCGACGCCGGCCTGCGGCCCCAGCGCCTGGACGAATTCGTCGGCCAGGCCCGGACCCGGGAAAACCTGAAAGTCTTCATCGCCGCGGCGCGCAGCCGCAGCGACGCGCTGGATCACGTGTTGTTCCACGGCCCGCCGGGCCTGGGCAAGACCACGCTGGCCCAGATCATCGCCCGGGAACTGGGCGTCGGCTTCAAGTCGACCTCGGGCCCGGTGATCGCCCGGGCCGGCGACCTGGCCGCCCTGCTGACCAATCTCGAGCCGCGCGACGTCTTGTTCATCGACGAGATCCACCGCCTCGCCCCGGCGGTCGAGGAGATCCTCTATCCGGCGATGGAAGATTTCCAGCTCGACCTGATGATCGGCGAAGGTCCGGCGGCCCGCTCGGTCAAGATCGACCTGCCCCGCTTCACCCTGATCGGCGCGACCACCCGCTCGGGCCTCCTGACCACGCCGCTGCGCGACCGCTTCGGCATTCCGGTGCGGCTGAACTTCTACGCCGTCGAGGAGCTGGAACTGATCGTCCGGCGCGGCGGCCGCGTGCTCGGTCTCGACCTGACCGAGGACGGCGCCCGCGAAATCGCCCGCCGGGCCCGGGGCACCCCGCGCATCGCCGGCCGCCTGCTGCGCCGGGTATGCGACTTCGCCCTGGTCGCCGAGGCCGCCGCGGTCGACCGCACCGTCGCCGACGCCGCCCTGCAACGGCTGGAAGTCGACCAGCGCGGGCTCGATGCCATGGATCACCGTTATCTCGGGGCGATTGCCCGGGACTATGGCGGCGGCCCGGTCGGCGTCGAGACCCTGGCCGCGGCCCTGTCCGAACCGCGCGATGCCATCGAGGATATTATCGAGCCCTATCTGCTGCAGCAGGGCCTGATCCAACGCACGCCGCGCGGCCGCCTGCTGACCGCCGCCGCGTTCCGCCATCTGGGCCTCGCGGTCCCCGACCGGGCGGACATCGCCCAGCTTGCCCTGCACGACGGGGACGGCGATGTTTGACCCACGCGCCCTGACCCCGCAGCAGGGAACCCTGGCCGGCGGCGCCCATTGGCTGCCGGTGCGCGTGTTCTTCGAAGATACCGATGCCGGCGGCATCGTCTATCACGCCAACTACCTGAAATTCATGGAGCGGGCGCGCAGCGACTTCGCCCGGCTGGTGGGCATCGACCAGGCAGTGATGATGGCCGGCACGGATCCCCTGGCCTTTGTCGTGCACAACCTGAC
>JAJFJE010000339.1 GCA_021774355.1 Alphaproteobacteria bacterium | reverse complement strand
TGGCCCGGCGCGGCGCCGGCAGGCCGCCGGCCAGCGCCCGCACCGCGGCGGGCACGGCCGCGCCGGACAGTCTGATCACCGCCACCCCGGCCGCGACCCGGCCGCTCGCCAGGGCGAAGATGGTCTCGGACATCGCGCTATCGGGCGGCGCGGGACGGGCTGCCGGTCTCCTGCACCACAATGTCCGCGGGCCCCAGCATCAGCCGCGCCACCCGCTCGCCGTTCAGCAGGTGGCGGTCAATGATCTCGTCGACATCGTCGGTGCTCTGGGGCCGGTACCAGACGCCCTCGGGATAGATCACCATGGTCGGCCCGAATTCGCAGCGGTCGAGACACATGGATTGATTGACCCGCACCCGGTCGAGCCCCAGTTCCTTGACCCTGACCTTCATATAGCCGCGCAACCCGTCCGAGCCCTTGGACTTGCAGCAGCCCCGGGCATGCCCGTCGGGCCGGGCGTTGACGCAGACAAAGACATGGGCATCGAAAAAAGCCGCCGGGTCGTCCGGCCGCGACCGATCGCTCACTTGTCCTCACCCTTGCTACTACGTGTAGCGTTTCTCATAGCACCCCACACCATATCTTGAAATTTCTCGAAGCCCTGAAGCCCCATGGGCAGCCAGGTCTTGACCATCGCCTCGGGCTCCATAGCCGCCAGATAGGCCATCATCCGGCCTTCCAGTTCGGCGATCATGCGCTGCTGTACCGGCTCCAGATCGGGCAGGCCGAGAAAGGTCCGCGCCTCTTCCGGTGTCACGTCGATATCGACATGGATTTTCATCGACGCCGCCCTTTCCTATCGACCGTCCCGCGGCCACGTGAAACAACAGACATGGTCAGCAGTAGGACAAGGCAGGGCCCAACGCAATATGACCCTTGAGAACATCCTCGCGCACGAAACCAGCCCCTATCTTCTGCAGCATGCCGGCAACCCTGTTGCCTGGCGCCCATGGGGTGACGACACCCTGGCCCTGGCCCGCGCCCTCGACAGGCCGATCCTGCTCTCCGTGGGCTATGCGGCGTGCCACTGGTGCCACGTCATGGCCCATGAATGCTTCGAAGACCCGGCCATCGCCGCCCAGATGAACACCCTGTTCGTCAACATCAAGGTCGACCGCGAAGAACGGCCCGATATCGACCAGATCTACCAACTGGCTCTGTCCGCCCTCGGCCAGCATGGCGGCTGGCCCCTGACCATGTTCCTGACACCCGCCGGCGAACCGTTCTGGGGCGGGACCTATTTTCCGCCGTCGCCGCGCTATGGCCGCCCGGGCTTTCCCCAGATCCTCGACAGCATGTCCCGCGCCTACCACCAGGATCCCGAGGCCGTGGCCAAGAACCGCGACGCCCTGATGGCCGTGCTCGCCGCCGAACAGCAGCCGGTCGACAGCAGCCCGGTCGACGACGCCACGCTCGACGCCGTCGCCCAGCGGCTCGCCGCCCATGTCGATCCGGCCAATGGCGGGCTGGGCGGCGCGCCCAAATTTCCCCAGCCCGTCCTGTTCGACTTCCTGTGGCGCCGCGGCTTCCAGAGTGGCGCCGGCGACCTGACCCGGGCCGTTGAACACACCCTGACCCGGATGGCCCAGGGCGGCATCTACGACCATTTGCGCGGCGGCTTTGCCCGCTACGCGGTCGATGCGGAATGGCTGGCGCCCCATTTCGAGAAGATGCTCTACGACAACGCCCTGCTTCTGGGGCTTTACGGCCGGGTCCATGCCGCCACCGGCGACCCGCTCTACGCCGCCCGCATCCGCGAGACGGTGGCCTGGGTGCTCGACGAGATGCGCCTGCCCGAGGGCGGCTTCGCCGCCAGCCTTGATGCCGATTCCGAGGGCCATGAGGGCCGCTTCTATGTCTGGAGCAAGGCCGAGATTGACCGCCTCCTGGGCGCCGATGCGCCGTTCTTCTCGGTAATCTACGACGTCACGGAACAAGGCAACTGGGAAGGTCACACGATCCTCAACCGCCTGCGCCACCCGGCACTGCTGTCGGCGCCCGAAGAGGCCCGGCTGGCACCCTTGCGGGCGGTGCTTCTGGGCGCCCGCGCCCATCGGGTACGGCCCGGTTTCGACGACAAGGTCCTGGCCGACTGGAACGGCCTGATGATCACCGCCCTGGCCGAACTTGCCCCGGCCTTCGGCGAGAGCACCTGGCTGGGCGCAGCGGTGACCGCCTTCGATTTCGCGCTCCGGGCCCTGCGCCCCGACGGCCGGCTGCACCAGAGCTGGCGGGCCGGGCGCGCCCAGCACCGGGCAACAATCGACGCCATCGCCAACCTCGCCCGGGCCGCGCTTGCGCTTTATGAAGTCACCGGCACCGCCCGCTATCTCGACGCCGCCCGCAGCCTGGTCGCCGAGGCCGAGGCCCATTATGCCGATCATGACGGCGGCGGCTTCTTCTTCACCGCCGCCGACGCCCCGGCGCTGATCGTGCGCAGCCGCAACGCCCATGACAATGCCGTCCCCGCGGGCAACGGGACGATGGTCGAGGTCTATGCCCGCCTTGCCCTGCTGACCGGCGACGGCCACTACCAGGAGCGCGCCGAGGCCCAGATCGACGCCTTTTCCGGCGCCGCCACGCGCAATTTTGCCGCCTTCACCAGCTTCCTGATCGGCATCGACCTGCTGCGTCGTCCGGTCGAGGTCGTGATCGCCGGCGCCGCCGACGATCCCCGCACCCAGGCCCTGATCACCGCCGCCTGGTCCGCCGCCTGTCCCAACCGCGTGGTCCTCGCCGTCGCGCCCGGCGACCTGATGCCGCCCGGCCATCCCGCAGCCGGCCGGACCGGCGGCGACCGGCCCCTTGCCTTTATCTGTGTCGCGCGTCGCTGCGGCCTGCCCCTCGACAGTCCGGCGGCGCTCCACGCCGGTCTCCGCGCAGCCGCCATCGGCCATGGCTGAAGCCGCGCTAGAGACCCCGCTGGGGCGCCTCTGGCTGGTCACCCGGGCCGATGCCGTGGTCGCCACGCGATGGCATGATCCCAGCCTCCCGACCGCCGGCCGGCCTGACGGCGACGATCCCCTGCTGGTCCTTGCCCTGGCCCAGGTCGAGGATTATTTCGCCGGCCGCCGCCAGCGTTTCGACCTGCCCATAGCCCCCCATGGCTCGGCGTTCCAGCGCAAGGTCTGGCGGGCCGTCGCCGAGATCCCGTTCGGCGCGGTCGAGACCTATGGCAGCCTGGCCCGCCGCCTCGGCAATGTCGCGGCCCAGGCGATCGGCCAGGCCTGCGGCCGCAATCCCGTCACCCTGCTGGTCCCCTGCCACCGGGTGGTCGCCGCCGGTCCCCGCCTCGGCGGCTATGGCGGCGCCGCCGGGACCAAGCGCTGGCTGCTCGCCCATGAGGGGATCCGCCTGCCGCCATGACAAGGGGCGGCCGGGCCGCTAGCATGACCGTCAAATCATCCCAGGGAGAGCGCGTCATGACTGGCTCGACAATCACCATTGGCGCCGCCGGCGGCGGCCATTTCTCGGCCTATCTGGCCCGCCCCGAGGGGGCCGCGGCACCCGCGATCGTCGTGATCCAGGAGATCTTCGGGGTCAACCAGGTCATGCGCGACATCTGCGACTGGCTGGCCGCCGAAGGCTTCATCGCCCTGTGCCCCGATCTGTTCTGGCGGATCGAGCCCGATATCCAGCTGACCGACCAATCCAAGGGCGAATGGGACCGCGCCTTCGCCCTGTTCAAGGCGTTCGACCGCGACCGGGGCATGGCGGATATCGAAGCCAGCCGGGCCGCTGCCGCCGCCCTCGCCGGGGCAACCGGCAAGGTCGGCGCCGTCGGCTATTGCCTGGGCGGGCACATGGCCTATCGCACCGCCTGCGAGACGCCCGTCGATGCCTCGGTCGGCTATTACGGGGTCGGCATCGAAGGCGCCCTCGACCGCGCCGCGGGGATCGCCAGGCCGCTGATGCTGCATATCGCGGCCAAGGACGGCTTTGTCCCGCCGGAGGCTCAGGCCAAGATCGCCGCGGGCCTCGGCAGCAATCCCCTGGTCACCCTGCACAGCTATGCCGGCCAGGATCATGCCTTCGCTCGCACGGGCGGCGCCCATTACGATGCCGCCGCCGCCACCCTGGCCAATGACCGCACCCTGGCGTTCTTCCGCCAGCATCTGGGCTGACCGCCATGGCGGCCCAGGCAATCCGTCTTGCCCGCACCGGCGGGCCCGAGGTCATGGAACTGGTCGCGGTCGCGTTGCCGCCGCCGGCCCCCGGCGAGGTCCGGCTGCGCCAGACCGCGGTCGGCCTCAACTATATCGACGTCTATTTCCGCAACGGCCTCTACCCCATGGCCCTGCCCGCCGGGCTCGGCCTGGAGGCGGCCGGCGTGGTCGCGCAGCTGGGCGACGGTGTCGCGGGCCTGGCCCCCGGCGACCGGGTCGCCTATTGCCTGCCGCCGGTCGGCGCCTATGCCACGGAGCCCAAGGACCCGGCGCGCCCAGTCGTGCGCCTGCCCTACGGCGTCTCTGACGAGGGCGCGGCCACGGTCATGCTCCAGGGCCTGCGCGCGTGGTCTCTTCTGCATCGCC
>JAJFJE010000338.1 GCA_021774355.1 Alphaproteobacteria bacterium | reverse complement strand
CTACGACAGCGGTCGTATGGCGGATCTGCTGGCGCCCTTGGGCTATCAGGCCACGGACAGCGCGGACGGCGCCGATCTGGTCATCTTGAATACCTGCCACATCCGGGAAAAGGCCGCGGAAAAGCTCTATTCCGACGTCGGCCGGCTGCGCCGCCTGCGTGCCGCCCGAGCGGCGGCGGGCGACGGTCCGATGACCATCGCTGTGGCCGGCTGCGTCGCCCAGGCCGAGGGGGCGGAAATCATGCGCCGGGCGCCCTCGGTCGATCTGGTGGTCGGGCCCCAGTCCTATCACCGCCTGCCGGAACTGATCGCCCGGGCCCACCGCGGCACCGATCGGCCGCTCGACACCGAATTCCCGGTCGAAAGCAAATTCGACCATCTGCCCGCCGCCACCGGGGTCGCCCACGGCGCTGCCTTCCTGACCGTCCAGGAGGGCTGCGACAAGTTCTGCACCTTCTGCGTCGTGCCCTATACCAGGGGCGCGGAAAGCGCGCGGCCGGTCGCCGCCGTGCTCGCCGAGGCCCGTCATCTGGTAGCCCTCGGCGCGGTCGAGATCACCCTGCTGGGGCAGAACGTCAACGCCTATCACGGCGCCGGGCCGGACGGGCGCAACTGGTCCCTGGGCCGGCTGATCCATGCCCTGGCCGAGATCGACGGCCTGGCCCGCCTGCGCTATACGACCTCGCATCCGCGCGACATGGACGACGCCCTGATTGCCGCCCATCGCGACGTCCCGGTCCTGATGCCGTTCCTGCATCTGCCCGTCCAATCCGGCAGCGATACCGTGCTCGAGGCGATGAACCGCCGTCACAGCAGCGCCGATTATCACCGCCTGGTCGCGCGGCTGCGCGCCGCACGCCCCGACATCGCCCTGTCGTCGGATTTCATTGTCGGCTTCCCGGGCGAGAGCGACGCCGACTTCGCCGCGACCTTGGCCCTGTGCCGGGAGGTCGGGTTTGCCCAGGCCTATAGCTTCGCCTACAGCCCGCGGCCGGGCACCCCGGCAAGCGGCCTGGACGGGGCGGTGCCCGACGCGGTGAAGCGGGACCGCCTGGCCCAGTTGCAGGCGACCATCGCCGCGGGCCAGTCGCGCTTCAACGAAGCCTGCCGCGGCCGGGTCCTGCCGATCCTGTTCGACCGGCCGGGACGGCAACCCGGCCAGCTGATCGGCCGCAGTCCCTATATGCAGGCCGTGTTCGCCGCGGCTCCGGCAGCGGCCCTTGGCACCATCCGCGCCGTGACCATCGACAGCGCCCATCCCAACAGCCTGGGCGGCCGCTGCGTCGACCCGGCCGTGGCCGCCTGAGCGCCCCCCGGTGCCCGTTCTCAAAAGCGCCCCAGCGGGCGAGCGGCGGCCCCTGGTGCTGGAATTTGCCGATAACGGCCTGCTGGCCCGGCTGTTCGGCCAGCACGACGTCCATCTCGCCCGGATCGAGCAGGCGCTCGGGGTTTCGGTGTCGTCGCGCGGCAACCAGGTGGCGATCACCGGCGAGGGCAATGCCCGCCTGATCGCCCGCCGGACCCTGCGCGACCTGTACAAGCGGCTGGAGGCCGGCCAGCCGCTGACCGCCGGCGACGTCGACGGCGCCATCCGCCTGGCCCAGGCGGCGGAACAGGAAGATCCCGCCCAGCCGCCCCCGGCGGCCCCCAGCGTGCGCACTGGGCGGCGCCTGATCCACGCCCGCTCGGCCGCTCAAGGGGGCTATCTCGAGGCCCTGGCCCGCGACGAACTGGTGTTCGGCCTGGGGCCGGCCGGGACCGGCAAGACCTATCTCGCGGTGGCGGTCGCCGTGGCCATGCTGCTCGACCGCCGGGTGGACCGCCTGGTGTTGTCGCGACCGGCGGTCGAGGCGGGCGAGCGCCTGGGCTTCCTGCCCGGCGACATGCGGGATAAGGTGGATCCCTATTTGCGCCCGCTCTACGACGCCCTGCACGACATGATGCCGCCAGGCGAGGTCGTCCGGCGCATCGATTCCGGGGATATCGAGATCGCGCCGCTGGCCTTCATGCGCGGCCGCACCCTGGCCAACGCCTTCGTGATCCTGGACGAGGCCCAGAACACCACCACCGGCCAGATGAAGATGTTCCTGACCCGGCTGGGCGAGAACAGCCGCATGGTCGTGACCGGCGACGTGACGCAGATCGACCTGCCGACCGGCACCCGCTCGGGTCTGGTGGAGGCGATCGAGACCCTGCAGGGCGTCGACGGCATCGGCTTCGTCCAGTTCGGCGAAGGCGACGTGGTCCGCCACCCCCTGGTCACCCGGATCGTGCGGGCCTATCGCCAGCGCGACGAAAGCCGCCGGCCATGAGCGCGCCGACCGCACCCGCCGGCGAGGCCGACCAGACCGAACTGCAGCGCGCCCGGGGCCTGTTGTCGGCGACGGCCATCCGGGCCCTGGCCGAGGATCGCTGGCGCCGCTGGCGCCCCTGGCTGGACGGGCCGGTGTTCCTGGTCCTGTTGGTCGGCCTGACCCTGCTCTTCGCCCCGCCGCAGCAGAGCAAGCGACCGATCCCGCCGCTCGATTCGATCGCCTCGGAAACCGTCCGGGCCGAACGGGCCCTGGCGGTGGAGGACCGGGCGGTCACCGAAGCCAAGCGCCAGAGCGCGGTGGCGGCGACCCCGCCGGTGTTCGACTATGACGCTGACCTTTACCTGCGCCTGGGCAAGGCGGTGGCCACGGCGGTGGACGATGTGGTCGGCCGCGCCAACGACGACAGCCTGGGCCCGGCCCAGCGCCGCGCCGCCTTCCAGGAGGCCCTGGGCCGGCCGGTGCCCCAGGCCATATATGACCTGATCGAGGGACTGGAAAGTCCCGGCGACCTGGCCATCGCCATTTCCTATCTGCTGAATCTGGGGCTCGACCGCATGGTCGTGGCGGATCGCGCCGACCTGCCGCTCGACGGCACGATCGGCGTCCACGACCTGGTCCGCGACCGCATGGAGCGGGCGCTGGTCCCGGGCATCATGGACCTGGCGCAATATCGCCGGCTGATCCAGGCGCGAGCCGCCGACACCCCGTTCGGCAGCGCCCGGGTGGTCCGTTCCTTCGTGGTCGAGACCGCCCTTGCCCTGGCGGCGCCCAACCTGACCGCCAATCCCGGCCTGACCGAAAAATTGCGCGCCGAGGCGGCCGCCAGGGTCGAGCCCGCCATGGTCCGCATCGATGTCGGCGAGGTGGTGATCCGCGAGGGTGACCGGGTGACGCCGTCGATCCAGGACCGGCTGCGCCTGTTGAACGAAGGCGGGGCACGCCGCTCGGTGATCTGGGAAACCCTGGCCATCGGCGTGCTGCTGGCCGGCCTTCTGGTCCTGGCCGGGCAGTTCTTCCGCGACGGGCACAACCGCCAGCGCCTGGCCCGCAAGCAGATCTACATGACCCTGGGGGCCGTGGCGGTCACCGGCGTGGTCAGCATCGCCGCCTGGTACGGCGCCCGCGGCGTCGCGGCCGGCATGGGCCTGCCCTCGGATGCCGCCGCCTTCCTGCCGCCGGTGGCCCTGACCACGGTGGTGGTCGCCCTGCTGATCGACGCCCGGACCAGCCTGCTGGCCGGCGTCGTGCTGACCGTCATGATCAGCTATCGGGTCGATGGCGACCTGTGGGTGATGATCCATTATCTGATCGGCGTGCTGGCCGCGGGCCTTTCCGCCCGACGGGCGCGGCGCCGCTCGGACGTGCTCAAGACCGCCCTGGTCATTGCCGCGGCGCAACTCGCCTTCGTCCCGGTCATGGTCGCGCTGGACACCACTGTGCCGGCGGCGGCGGTCAGCTATTTCATCGCCGTGGCCGCGACCGGCTTCATCTCGGCCCTGCTGATCGCGGCGCTGACCGCGGCCATGCTGCCGCTGATCGAGTGGCTGTTCGACGAGACCACCGACCTGCGCCTGCTCGAACTGGCCTCGGCCGACAATCCGCTGTTGAAGCAATTGGCCCTGCGCTCGCCCGGAACCTATTATCATTCGATGATGATGGCCAATCTGGCCGAAGCGGCGGCCGAAGCGATCGGCGCCAACGGCCTGCAATGCCGGGTCATGGCGCTGTATCACGATTTGGGCAAGATGGAGCGGCCGAGCTATTTCGTCGAGAACCAGCGCGGCGGCAACATCCACGACCGCCTGCCGCCGGAATTGTCGGCCCGCATCATCTTCGCCCATATCAAGGACGGGATCGACATCGCCCGCCGCCACCGCCTGGGCCGGCCGGTGCTCGACGCGGTCACCCAGCACCAGGGCACCACCCTGCTGCGGGTGTTCTACCAGCGGGCGGTGGACCGGGCCAAGGCCACCGGCGAGCCGGTCAACGATGCCGAATTCCGCTATCCCGGGCCGCGTCCGATGACCCGCGAATCCGGCATCCTGATGCTCGCCGATTCGATCGAGGCGGCGACCCGGGCGTTGAAGGACCCCAAGCCCGCCGATGTCCGCGAGCGGGTCGCCAGCGTCATCCGCGACAAGATCGCCGACCATCAGCTGGATGATTGCGCCCTGACCATGAAGGACCTGGCGAGTGTCGAGGCGACCTTCGTCCGGGTCCTGACCCTGGGCGTCTACCACAATCGCATCGAATATCCGCCGCTCCCGGCGAAGGATGCCAAGATCGAGGCTGCGAGCCAGAAAGCCCATGACCCCGCCGCCCCCGCCGCCAAGCCGCCCGGCGAAACCGTCCCCGCCGCCGCGCCAACCCAGGACGTCGCCGCCACGCCTCCACGTGACCCTCGAAAGCCCGGATTGGCGGGCGGCTCTGCCTGAGGCCGCGATGATCGCCAGAACCGCAGCGCGGGCCGCTTTGACCGCCGCACGACCGGGCGGCGAGGGTCGCCGGCTCGAGCTGGGGATCACCTTGACCGACGATGCCGCGGTGCGGGCGCTCAACCGCGCCTGGCGGGGCAAGGACCGGGCGACCAATGTCCTGTCCTTTCCGGC
>JAJFJE010000337.1 GCA_021774355.1 Alphaproteobacteria bacterium | reverse complement strand
GAGCCTCCCACATGGTGGAACAAAGCCAAGAAGGCCCGGGATAGCGTCATCCCGGGCCATACCTGACCTTGCCCTTAGTTTAGCGCGCGCCAGCCCGAGCGCAAGAGGCGTCGGGCCACGCCGCCCGGGGCTATTCGTCGGTATAGGTGTAGGAGCCCAGTTCGCAGAGGTCCAGGCCGTACTCCTCGTGGTCCGTGCCGTCGTCGAAGACGCTGCGGATGTCATATTCGCAGGTCCGCCGGCCGTCGGCGATTTCCACGTCGATCTGGCTGCCCGACGGCAGCACCTTGCCGTCCGGAATCAGGCTCTCTTCCCACACATTGGTCCCGGAATGGGAGACATAGAACTCGCTTACCCCGGCGCTGGACTTGTTGATCAGGGTAAAGGTGAGGTCGTCGGCACTGGCGGCGCCGGCGCTGCAAACAAGCACGGCAGCCGCGGCGGCGGCCCGCAGAGTGGTGGCGAACATGGTCGGCTCTCCTGAATGGCGGGTTCTGGCTGGGGACCGCCGGCAGCCCCGCATTCATGTCCGCCGCCCCGGGACCATCGCCGGCCGGCCCCAGGGCCACCGTCGACGACCGGCAAGAGATAATGGGGGAAGCCCCTGAAGGGAGCGGAACGCCCCACGCGCCCCGACGACAAACACGACGCCCCTGGCAGCGGCGCGCGTCCTTTTCTCCCTTGGGGGATCGGCCCCGCGGACCGTCCCCGTCGCGCGGTCCGCGTCATGCGGCCCGCATCGGGAATAATACGGGGCGGCGCGGCCGGTTCCAAGGGGCCGCCCCGCGGCACGCGATATTTCGCCTGGGGCGGCGATTGCCGGAACGCGTCGCGGCGGCCATTATGCCGCCGCCATGATCCTTGCCCCGAGCCGCACCCCGTCCGACCTGCCGCCGCCGGCGCACTCCTTCGCCGGCGAGGCGCGGGCGCTGCTCGGCCTGGGCGTGCCGCTGGCGGTCAGCCAGCTGGGCGCGGTGCTGATCATCACCACCGACACGATCATGCTGGGCTGGCTGGGACCCGACGCCCTGGCCGCCGGCGCGCTGGGCTTTTCGGTGGTGATCGTCCCGACCATGGTGCTGATCGGCATCGCCATCGGCGCGACACCCCTGATGGCCTTTGCCGTCGGCCGCCGGCAGCATCACCTGCGCGAGGTCCGGCGCACCGTCCGCCAGGGCCTGTGGGCCGTTGCCCTGGCCGGCCTGCCGGTGCTCGTCCTGCTGGGCCGCTTCGAACCGGTACTGCTGTGGTTCGGGCACCGCCCGGCCCTGGCCGCAGACGCCGCGGCCTATGTTGCGACCGTCGCGCCGACCGCCCTGACCGGGGCCTGGTTCGTGGTGCTGCGCAGCTTTACCGCGACCTATGGCCGGCCGCGCGAAGCCGTCGCCATCGCCCTTCTACAGGTGCCGCTGAACGGGGTCCTGGTCTATGGCCTGGTGTTCGGCGCCTGGGGCCTGCCCCGGCTGGGCGTGGTCGGTGCCGGCCTGGCCTCCACCCTGTCCGGCCTGGTGGCGCTGGCCGCCCTGGTCGGCTTCCTCAGCTGGGACCGGCGGTTCCGGCGCTTTCACCTGTTCGGCCGGCTGTGGCGGGCCGACTGGAGCCGGCTGGCCGAGGTCTTTCGCCTGGGCCTGCCCATCGGCCTTGCCCTGCTGTTCGAAATCCTGCTGTTTTCCGGCGCCGCCCAGATGATGGGCCTGATCGGCCCGCAGGAGCTTGCCGCCTATCAGATCGCCCTGCAGATCGCCTCGGCGACCTTCATGTGCGCCTTGGGGATCGGCCAGGCCGGCGGCATCCGGGTCGGCCTCGCCGCCGGTGCCGGACAGCCGGCGGCGGTCGGGCGGACCGGCTGGACGGCCCTGGTCCTGGGGGTCGGCTTCATGGGCACCATGGGGCTGATCATGGTGCTGGCGCCCGACACCCTGATCGGCCTGTTCCTGGCCGACCTGACCAGCCCGGCCAACCGCGCCGTGCGCGACCATGCGCGGACCTTCCTGGTGTTCGCGGCGGTGTTCCAGGCGGCCGACGCCAGCCAGGTGATCATGGTCAACATCCTGCGCGGGCTGAAGGACACGCGGGTGCCCCTGGCCTTTGCCATGGTCGGCTACTGGGTGATCGGCCTGCCCGCCTGCTGGCTGTTCGCCTTTCCCCTGGGCCTGGGCGGGCCGGGCATCTGGCTGGGCATCGTGCTGGCCCTGGCCCTGGTCGCCAGCGCCCTGATCACCCGCTTTTCCCGGCGCGCCACCATTCCCGCCTTCCGCCAGGCCTTCGGCACATGAGCCGGCAGCGGGCCGATCACTTGCTGGTCGCACGCGGCCTGGTGGAGAGCCGTAGCCGCGCCCAGGCCCTGATCCTGGCCGGCCTCGTCTATTCCGGCACCAGGCGGATCGACAAGGCCGGCGAAGCCCTGGCCGACGATACCCCCCTGACGGTCAAGGGCCACGACCATCCCTGGGTCTCGCGCGGGGGGCTCAAGCTGGATCATGGCCTGCGCCATTTTGCCCTGCCGGTCGCCGGCCGGGTCGGGCTGGACGTCGGCGCCTCGACCGGCGGCTTCACCGACGTGTTGCTGAGTCGCGGCGCCGCCCGGGTCTATGCCGTCGATGTCGGCCACGGCCAGTTGGCCTGGTCGCTGCGCACCGATCCCCGGGTGGTGGTCCACGAGCGCACCAATGCCCGCCATCTGAGCCCGGCCTCCATCCCCGAGCCGATCGACCTGGTGGTCTGCGATGCCAGCTTCATCGGCCTCGAGACGGTGCTGCCGGCGGCGCTCGCCCTGACCCGACCCGGGGCCCATCTGGTAGCCCTGATCAAGCCGCAATTCGAAGTCGGCAAGGCCCGGGTCGGCAAGGGCGGCGTGGTCCGCGACCCGGCGCTGCACCAGGAGGTCTGCGCGCGCATCGCCGACTGGCTGGCGGCCCGTCCCGGCTGGCAGGTCCTGGGCGTGACCGCCAGCCCGATCACCGGCCCCGAGGGCAATGTCGAATTCCTGATCGCCGGGGCCCGCAATGGCTGAGCCGGTCGAAACCGTGGTGGAACGCCTGGGTGCCCAGGGCGACGGGGTCGCCGGGGTCGGCGACACGATCCGCCACATTCCCTTCGTGCTGCCCGGCGAGCGGCTGCGCCTGACCGGCGGCACGGCCCAGGTGCTGGCGCCTTCGCCTGACCGGGTGGCGGCGCCCTGCCGCCATTTCGGCACCTGCGGCGGCTGCCAGATCCAGCATCTGGCGGCACCGGCGGCGGCGGCATGGAAGCGCCGGCTGGTCGCCGACGCCCTGGGCCAGCGCGGCCTGGACCAGGCGATCGTCCTGCCCACTGTGAGCCTGCCGCCGGGGGCGCGGCGACGGGCCCGCTTTGCCGTCCTGCGCCTGGGCCGGCGGGTTTTGCTGGGATTCCACGAACGGCGCAGCGCCCGCCTGGTCGATCTTGCCGAATGCCCGGTGCTCGCCCCGGCCATAGCCCGCCTGGTCGATCCCCTGCGCGCCCTGGCCGGGCCGCTGGCCTTTGCCGCGGCGACCGTCACCGATACCGATGGCGGGCTGGACGTCGTCCTGACCGGTGGCGGCCGGGCCGAACTGGCGGCCCGCGAACGCCTCGCCCGGTTTGCCGACGACCAGGATCTGGCGCGGCTGAGCTGGGGCGACGAAACCATCGTCGCGCGGCGCCCGGCGACCATCGCCTTCGACGGCGTGGCGGTGACGATTCCCCCCGGCAGCTTCCTGCAGCCCAGCCGGGCCGGCGAAGCGGCCCTGGTCGCGGCCATCCGCGACCGCCTGGGCAACCCCGCCCGCATCGTCGACCTGTTCGCCGGCTGCGGCAGCTTTACCCTGCCCCTGGCCCGTCTGGCCCCGGTGCTGGCGGTGGAACAGGATGCGGCAGCGGCGGCGGCCCTGGGCCGGGCGGCGCGCGGCGCCGCCGGCCTCAAGCCCATCACCGTGCTGCGCCGGGACCTGTTCCGGGAGCCCCTGGAGGCGCCCGACCTGGACCACGCCACGGTGGTCATCGACCCGCCCCGGGAGGGCGCCATCGCCCAGAGCCGGGCGCTGGCCGCTTCGGCCGTCCGGCGGATCGTCGCCCTGTCCTGCAATCCCGCCACATTTTCCAGGGATGCGCGTATCCTGGTGGATGCCGGCTTCACCCTGCACCCGGTGCAGCCGGTCGACCAGTTCGCCTGGTCGGCCCATATTGAACTGGTGGCACTGTTCGAACGGTAACGAGATGGGCAGCTTGCACTATCGCCTGGCGACAGCCGCACGGGTCGCCTGGTTCACCGGCCAGTCCCTGGCGGCCAACCGGCTGGCCCGGGCGCTGGGCGCCGAGGGTGGCGCGCCCAAGCGCGCGGCGGCCGCGCAGGCGGCGATCGACGCCGCCCTGAAACGGGGCATGACCGCCCTGTTCGCCCGCGACCTGGAGCACATCGAGGCCGGGCTCTATCCCATGCCCGAGGATCTGCGCCCGCGCCCCCTGGCGGCGGTCCGGGGCGCCGTGCGGTTTTTCGAGGACTTGCCGCGCACCACCCGGCGGCGCCGCGAAGGCCGCCATGCCGACCTGCCGAAGGCCGCGCTGGACGGCCGCTATCCCCGCTACTACCTGCAGAATTTCCATTATCAAACCGATGGCTGGCTGTCCGAGCGATCGGCCCGGCTATATGACCACCAGGTCGAGGTGCTGTTCACCGGCTGCGCCGCCGCCATGCGCCGCCAGGCCCTGCCCCTGATCCGCCGCCTGCTCCGCGGCCGCGACCTGCGCCGGGCGCGGCTGGCCGATGTCGCTTGCGGCACGGGGGCGTTTCTGGCCCAGGTCAAGGCGACCTGGCCCCAGCTTGCGGTCACCGGCATCGACCTGTCGCCGGCCTATCTGGCCGCCAGCCGCCGGCAGCTCGCGCGCTTCGGTCGCTGCACCCTGGCCCAGGCCAAGGCCGAAGCCCTGCCCTTCGCCGACGGCAGCTTCGACGTGGTGACATGCGTCTATCTGATGCATGAATTGCCCCCGGCCATCCGCGCCCAGGTGGCGGCGGAACTGGCCCGCATCATCCGCCCGGGCGGCGGGCTGGTCCTGCTCGACGCCTTGCAGATGGGCGACGAGGCGGCCTTCGATCCACTGCTCGAGAATTTTCCCCGCTCGTTCCACGAACCCTACTTCACGAGCTACGCCCGCACCGATCTGGCGGCGTTGTTCGGGGCCGTGGGCCTGGACCGTTCCGCGTCGGTCCCCGCGTTCCTGTCCAAGGCCCTGCTGTTCGAAAGACGCTGACGTGGTCCTGCCCCTGGCCGACGGCCTGCCGACCCGCCGCCTGCCCGTCGTCACCCTCCTGCTGATCGGCGCCAATATCCTGGTCTTCCTGTGGCAGCAGACCACGGGACACGCGGATATCGATGCCCTGCGCTTCGGCTTCGTACCGCTTTTCCTGTTCCAGGGCCTGCCGGCGGGCTACGACATCGGCGCGGTGCCGGCCGCCGCGAGCCTGGTGACCTATGCGTTCCTGCACGGCGACATCTGGCATATCGGCGGCAACCTGTTGTTCCTGTGGATCTTCGGCAACAATGTCGAGGACGTGCTGGGGCGCCTGCGGTTCATTGTCTTCTACCTGCTCTGCGCGGCCCTGGCGGGGCTTGCCCAGGGCCTGGCGGCGCCGCTGTCCCACGACCCGCTGATCGGCGCATCGGGCGCCATTTCCGGCATACTCGGCGCCTATCTGCGGCTGTTTCCCCGCCAGCGCGTGGTCGTGCTGGTCGGGATCCTGCCGCTGCCGGTTCCCGCCTATCTGGTCATCGGCCTGTGGTTCGGGGTGCAACTGGTCGACGGCTTCAGCGGGGCGGCCACTGCCGACCATATCGCCTGGCTCGCCCATGTCGGCGGCTTTGTCGCCGGGCTGGTCCTGCTGTCGCTGTTCCGCCCGCGCCTGCCGCGCGGCCCCTGGGGCTGAGGCCCCTAGAGGTCCGCGCCGACGGCGGCCTCGACGCCGGCAAAGCCATCGGCCGCCAACAGACGATCCAGTTCTCGCGCGATCGCCACCGCCACCGCCGGGCCGCGAAAGACCAGGGCGGTATAGAGCTGCACCAGATTGGCCCCGGCGCGAATCTTGGCATAGGCGTCGCGGCCATCGAACACCCCGCCGACCCCGACCAGGGTCGGCGCCGGACCGACCTGTCGGCGGATTGCGGCAAGCAGGGCGGTGGCGGCGGCGAATACCGGGCGGCCGGAGAGGCCGCCCCGTTCCGCCGCCTTGGCCGAGATCAGCCCGGCGGGCCGGGCGGCGCTGGTGTTGGCGACCACCAGGCCCTCCAGGCCCTTGGCGACGGTCACCTGGGCGATCGCCAGGGCCTCGGCTTCGGTCAGGTCGGCGGCCAGCTTGACCAGCATGGGCGGGCGCCGCGCGCCGGTGACGGCGACCAGGGCGTCGAGCAGTTCGGCCAGCGGCCCCGGGGCCTGGAACATTCGGCCGTTGCGGGTGTTGGGGCAGGACACGTCTATGGTCAGATAATCGGCGCATGGCGCGAAGCGCGCGGCCAGGGCAATGAAGTCGTCAAGCGGCCGGGGCGAATCGGTGTTGCTGGCCAGGTTGACCCCCAGGGGCAGCCGATGGGTCGCCGCCGCCAACCGGGCGGCAACCGCCGCGGCGCCGTCATTGTTGAAGCCCATGCGGTTGATCGCAGCCAGATCTTCATCCAGCCTGAACAGGCGCGGGCGCGGATTCCCGGGTTGCGGACGGGGGGTTACTCCGCCAAGTTCGAGGAAGCCGAAACCCAGCCGCGCCAGGCCCGCGATCGCCACCGCGTTCTTGTCGAAGCCGGCGGCCAGACCCACGGGCTGGGAAAAATGCAGCCCCAGGCGGGTGGTCGCCAGACGGGGTAAGGTCGGCCGGCGGACCGGCGGCATCAGCCCCAGCGCCAGGGCCCTCAGGGCCAGGCGATGGGCGTCTTCGGGATCGAGGCGGCGCAGGACGGGCCAGGCCAGAGCATACCAGCCAATGGGGCGAGCAGACGGGATCATGATGGCGAGCAGCTTACGCGGAACCGGCCGATCCCGTCCACGCCCGACGGCTTGCGCATGACTGCCCGGACGGCCCTGCGCAGCGTCGGCATCGCCCTGGTCGCCCTGGTCGCCCAGCTGATTGCCGGACCGCCGGCAACCGGCGACGAGATCGCCTATCGGGTCGCGGTCGACGGCCTGCCCAGCAAGACCACCCAGGCGCTGTTCGACGGCGGCAGCCAGTTGCTCGCCCTGAAGGACAAGCCGCCGCCCAGCATCACTGCCCTGGCCGCCCGCCTGAAGACTGATATCGAATTGGCGACCAAGGTGCTCAACGCCTTCGGCTATTACGATGCCGAGATCACCGGCGCCGTCGACGACGAACGCAGCCCGGCGCTGGCCTCGCTCACGGTGACCGCCAATCAACGCTACCGGGTGGGCGAGGTCCGCCTGCTCGACACCGCCGGGGCCCCGCTCGACCCGGCGCTGCGGCCGCCGGCGGATGCCATGCCCCTGGTCGAGGGCAAGAAATGGCAGGCCCAGTCGGTGCTCGACGCCGAAGCCCTGATCGTCGCCACGCTCGGCCGCCAGGGCCGCCCCTTCGCGCAGATCGCCGGCCGCGACGCCGTGCTGGACCGCGCGGCCCAGGTCATCACTGTGGCCCTGACCGTCGATCCCGGGCCGCCGGCCCGGTTCGGCACGACCCGTTTCGACGGCCTCGACCGCCTGGACGAAGCCGCCGCCGCCGCCATGATCGAATGGCACGCGGGCGACCCCGTCGACATGGACCTGGTCGAAAAGACCCGCCTGCGGCTGGTCAATTCGGCAATCTTCCGAACCGTGTCGATCGCCTTGGAACAGCCCGCGGCGGACGGCCTGGCGCCCGTCGTGGTGAGCGTGGGCGAGGCGCCGCCACGCACGGTCGGCGGCGGCCTGACCTACACCACCGGCGAAGGCTTCGGCACCAAGGCGTTCTGGGAGCACCGCAACCTCTTTGGTAACCGGGAGAAACTCAAGATTACGGGGCGCTTCGCCCAGACCGGGTTCGGCGCGACGGCCCGGGCGGTGCGCCCG
>JAJFJE010000336.1 GCA_021774355.1 Alphaproteobacteria bacterium | reverse complement strand
GCCCATGCGATCGACGATCTGACCATCACCCGGGTCTCGGGCGGCGTGCTTGTCTCGGCGCCCGACGGCACGATTTTCAAGGTCGCGGGCGTTGCCCTGGCCGACGTGACAAGCAACTGGTTCCACTTCTGATCGGGACGGAGAGGTCGCGGGGGGAGCGCCCAACAAGGCTTTCCGCGGCCGCCGTCTCCGGCTCTCCGCAGGACGATGCCTGACAGCGTGAAGCGGAACCCCGGCGGAACGACATCGGTTCCGCCGGGGCATTAGTCGTCGATCCCGGGCCCGAGGAGGGGGCACTTCTTGGCCGCATTCGTGGTGCCGATCTCGGCCGACGCGTCAGCGCTGGTTTGCCGCCTCGCCCAGGGGCAGCGAATAGCGGCGCTCTCCAGGGACGGGCACGACATCCCCGTGACCGCGCGATTGCGCATCATCGGCCAGGACCACACCATCTGGATTCTGATCGTCGGGCGGTTGCCGCCGCTGCGTGAGATCGATCTGTGCCTCGCCGCGGGATCGGTGGCGCTGGATCCCGTGACCGTTGCGATAGGCCCGGTCGGCTGGAACAATGATTTGCTCCCGGCGGTCCGCCAACTGGTCCGCTACCTGCAGGGACAGAGCCGTCGGCGGGCCTGCGATGGGCTGTACCGCTTCCTGTCGGTCGGCGCACGCTGGGGCGCCCGGGTGGCAAGCGCCTATGGGGCCGAAGGCCTTCTGCTGCTTCGCCTGAGCCTGGGCGGCGGCGCTGTCGAGGCTCAGGCGGTCAAGCTGTTCGGGGTGTCGGAGACCGGCATCGCGGCGCTCGACGGCGCGGCCGCCTGCATCGCCGGCGAGCTGCTGCTGGGCGTGCCCGCCGGGGCCTGGCATTCGCTGTTCATCCTGTGGCAGGGCGAATTCGCCCAGATCGATTGCGGCGGCGCCACCCTTCGCCCCTGGGCCGCGTTGGAGCAATGGGCGGCGGCGCAGCCGGCCGGCGCCCGGGGTGCGTTTGCCGCCCTGTGGTCGGTCCTGGGCAAGGCCCTGCCCGGCGGCAGCTTTGCCGCCCTGGACCTGCCCCGGCAGGGCCGGTTGGCGGTTCCGGCGATTGCCCTGGAGGTCGCCGCCGTGGTGGTTGCCGGATCCCGCACCGTCCTGTTCGCAAGCGCCGATGGCCTGTTGCCCGATGACGTGCAGATTCGCCTGCGCCATGCCGATGGGACCCAGGGCGTTCTGGCCGCGGCCCGCTTCAGCCACCCGGCAGAAGGGCCCGGGGGCGGCCGCTGGCGCGTCGCGATCGCCGGCACCCTGCCGCCGCGCGGCGAGGCAGAACCGGCGGCGGTCGCCGTCACCCTGTGTTCGGCAGGGCGAACCGACCAATGCTGGTTGGCGCCGGTCGCCATGGCGGTCGACGACCATTGGCGCCTGGTCCAGTCGTGGCGACCGCCGGCCCTGGCGGATGACGGCTATCTGCGCCAGGTCGTGCTGCCCTGCTGGCACGCCCGGCACCGTGCCGCACCGCCGACCGTGGTCGCCATCGACGGCCCCGGCGGGGCGGCCGGGATGGCCGGCGACCGGGTCGTCGTGGTGGCCGGCGACCGCTCGGCCGAGGCGTTGCATCGCACCGTCATTGCCCTGTCGCTTGCCTGTTGCGGCCGGCCCCTGCCCGTGCTGATCGTGCTGACCGATCCGGCGGCGGCGGCGGCCGTGGCCACCGCCGCAGCGCACTGGGCGCGGTGCTATGGCCTTGCTTTCGCCGTGGCGGTCCCGCGGCACAACTGCCTGCCGCTGGCCGCCCTGGCGGCGGCCCTGCCGCTGCGCGGTGCCGCCGGCAAGGTTCTGGTCCTGCCGGCGGGGGCCGTACCCCGGCGGTCGGATCTGGCAGAGGTTCTCGGCGACGGCCACAAGCTGGCCGGCGATTGCCACCTTGCGCTGCCGCAAGCCCCGACGCCCCCCCGCGCGGGAGCGACCGCGCCGCTGGTCGACGGCGCCTGGTGCCTCGCTCTCAGTGCCGCGGCGGTGGCCGAATTGTGCGGGATCACCGCGCCCTATGGCACGCTGGACAGCGGCCTGCGGGCCCTGCTGTCCCGCCTTGGCCGGGCAGGCCTGGCATGGCGGACCGATCCCCGCCTGGCGACGGTCGACGACGGCGTGGCCGCCGAGCCGGGCGAGCTGCGCCTGGACCGGCTGATGCTGGCGGACGAAGGGGCCGCCGGCCCGGCGGTCCCGCTGCTCCCCCTGCCGGCCCCCGGCCGCCGCCGCCGGGCCGGCGGCTCCCCCGTCGCCCGGGCCGCGGCTGCGGGGCCCATGCCATGAGCCCGCGCCGCCGCAGCCGGGGGGCGACCCCAGAGCGGGCGCCGGAAATCGCCCGGGCGCTGGCCGCCTGCCGCAGCCATTTCGCCTTCGTCGCGCTGTTCTCGGTGATGGTCAATCTGACCGTGCTGGCCTATCCGGTCTACATGATGCAGGTCTATGACCGGGTGATCGGCAGCCGCAGCGTCGATACCCTGGTGGTCCTCAGCACCGGCTTTGCCCTGGCCGT
>JAJFJE010000335.1 GCA_021774355.1 Alphaproteobacteria bacterium | reverse complement strand
CCTGCTGGCGGTGCATTTCGCCCTGCCCGAGAGCCATCCCGGCAGCCCTGGCGCGCCGCTCGCCCTGGGGCCCGTGCTGCGCGGCTATGGCGCCCTGATGGTCGACCGCCGCTATATGGGCCTGGCTTTGACCGGCGGCGTCTCGATGGCCGGCATGTTCGCCTATATTGCCGGCTCGCCCTTCGTCTTCATCGAGCTGAACCGCGTGCCCGCGGAATATTACGGCCTGCTGTTCGGCACCAATGCCGGCGGCTTCATCCTGTTGTCCCAGGTCAACGGGCGGTTCGCCCATCGCCTCGGGCCGGAGCGCCTGATGCGCTGGGCCGGCCTGGTCCAGGCCGGCGCCGGCCTGGTCCTGCTGGCCAGTGCCTGGAGCGGGGCCGGGGGCTTCCTCGGGATCCTGCTGCCCCTGTTCGTCTATATCGCCTGCCTGGGCTTCATCATGCCCAATGCCGCCGCCCTGGCCATGGCTCCTCACGGCCAGCGCGCCGGCGCCGCCTCGGCCCTGCTGGGGACCCTGCAATTCACCATCGCCGCCCTGGCCTCCAGCCTGGTCGGCCTGCTCCACGACGGCACCGCCCTGCCCATGACCGCGATCATCGCCCTGTGCGGCCTGACCGCACCGGTGCTCTATCGCAGCCTGATCCGACCGACGCCCTTTGCCCGGGGCGCCCGGTAAGCCGGTCCGGATCCTAATCGTGCTGTTGACCAAGGCCGTCTGCGCTGTCGACGGCGCCATGGCGGCGGCGCCCACGGGCGCCGGCAAAACCGGCCAGACCGTCGTCTGATCCCCGATCGTCCCGCAGGCCGGGCCGGGGGGTATCGACTAGAACAAATAAAGAACATCCTGGTCGTGCGGGCGATCCCGACAGGTCCCCGCAAGGTCCCTGCGGTGGTGACGACAGGCGGCAAAAACACTGGGCCGCAGCTTGAACATCCCCTGTTCTTGGGGTCATTCCCATTGACTGCCCATCTCATCCCATGATATCCCAGGTAATCCCATCCGGCGGACCATTTCGGCCCCTGACGGTCGATCCGCGGGACGGGCAGGGGCAGGCGATGGTGCGGGTTTACACCTCGACATTTACCAATCGGGTCGACAAGAAAGGCCGGGTCTCGGTCCCGGCACCGTTTCGCGCGCTTGCCACCGAAGAAGGTTTTGCCGGGATCTTTGCCTATCCGTCTCTGGAGCAGCCGGCGATCGACGCCTCGGGCCAGGACTATTTCGGCCGCCTTGCCGAGGCGGTCGATGAACTGCCGCCCTTTTCAGCCGAACGCGAGGCCTTCTCCGCCGCGATTTTCGGCCAGAGCCACCAACTGGCCTTCGATATTGATGGCCGCATCACCTTGCCCGAGGCGCTGATCGTCGCCGGCGGCCTCAACGAAGCGGTGGTGTTTGTCGGTCTCGGCCAGTTCTTCCGGCTGTGGTCGCCAGAGCGCCACGCGGCGGAGCAGGCCAAGGCCAGCGCCTTCGTGCGCGGCAATCCGGGCCTGCTGCGCTGGCCCAGCCGGCGGAAGGACGGGTGATGGCGACAGCGCCCCATATTCCGGTCCTGCTCGACGAAGTCGTCGCCGCCCTGGCGCCGCGGGACGGCGATATCGTGGTCGACGGCACCCTCGGCGCCGGCGGCTATGCCCGGGCCGTGCTGGCCGCTGCCGCCTGCCGGGTCTATGGGATCGACCGCGATCCGGTCGCCCTGGCCCTGGGCCAGGCCCTTGCGGCCGCCCAGCCGGGGCGTTTCGTCGCCGTGGCCGGCTGCTTCGGCGCGATGGATGACCTGCTGGCCGAGCAGGGCGTCGATCGGGCCGACGGCGTGGCCCTGGACCTGGGCGTGTCGTCGATGCAGGTCGATTCCCCGGAGCGCGGCTTCTCGTTCCGCGCCGGCGGCCCGCTCGACATGCGCATGGGGCGTGACGGGCCGACCGCCGCCGATCTGGTCAACGGGGTGGAGGAGCAGGACCTGGCCGATCTGATCTTCCGCCTGGGCGAGGAGCGTTCCGCCCGCCGGGTCGCCCGTGCCATCGTGATCGCCCGGACGGCAGCACCCATCGTCGATACCGCGGTGCTGGCCGAGGTTGTCGCCCGCGCCATCGGCCGCGGCGGCGCCGATAAGATTCATCCCGCCACCCGTACCTTCCAGGCCCTGCGCATCGCCGTGAACGACGAGCTGGGCGAACTGGCCCGCGGGCTCGAGGCGGCCGAGCGCCTGCTGGCCCCCGGCGGGCGGCTTGCCGTGGTCTCGTTCCACAGCCTGGAAGACCGCATGGTCAAGCAATTCCTGGCCCGCCGCAGCGGCGCCGAGGGCGGGCCGTCGCGCCATGCCCCGGTGCCAGCCGACGGGTCCGCGCCGACTTTCGAGCGCCTGTTTCGCGGCGCGGTCAAGCCCAGCGATGCCGAAATCCGGGTCAACCCCCGTGCCCGTTCGGCCCGCCTGCGCGCGGCACGGCGCACCGCCGCCCCCGCCTGGACCGGGGAGGGCCGCCCATGAACCGGATCCTGACGGTCCTGGGCATGATGCTGGCGATCGCCGTCGCGATCACCCTCTACCAGGTCAAATACGAAGTTCACCAGGCCGAGCGGAAGGCGCGGGACCTCAACCGCGAGCTGGCCCGCGAGCGCGAGGC
>JAJFJE010000334.1 GCA_021774355.1 Alphaproteobacteria bacterium | reverse complement strand
CAGCGCGTCCGCGCTGGTCGCCCGGGCCTTGGTCAGGCGGCGCTGGCGGGCGAGTTGCAATGCGGCCAGGTCGCGCTGGGCCTCGCGGTCGACCTGCTGGGCTTTCTGGGCCAGCAACTGGGCCTGGTCGGCCTCGACCCGGGCGAGATAGAGCTTGGGGTCGAGTTCGGCCAGCAGGTCCCCGGCCTTGACCTGGTCGCCGATCTCGACATGGATTGCCTTCAACTGGCCCGAGACCTGGGTGCCGACGTCGACATAGGCAAGCGGTTGCAGATTGCCCAGCGCCGTGACCGTGTCTTCCAGGTCGCCCCGCGTCACCTCGATCGTCGTCAAGGCGGCCGCCGTGGTGGTGAAGCGGTCCGCGACAAGCCAGCCGGCCAGGCCCAGCGGCACGACCAGGATGATCGCGGCGAGCAGGAGCCTGGGCGAACGGCGGGTCCGTCGGGTTTTGGCGGCTGGGGGCATGGTGTGACAGCACTCGCTTATCGTCGTTGCACCAGGATCGTCCCATGTCCAACGGCCGCGCGGCCATATTCCTGCGCTGCCACGTTTCGCCATGCCCGACGCCGCGCCGCGAAGAGTCCGTAATTCCAACGGCGGCCTACAGCACGGCCCAGCGGCGCAGCAGATTGTGATAGCTGGCGGTCAGGCCCAGGACCGCGGCGTGGCCGTCGCCCAGATCGGCCCGCACCGCCTGGATGGCCTGGTCGAACTGGTAGAGCAGAGCCCGTTCGCCGTCGTCCCGGACCATCGACTGGACCCAGAAGAACGAGGCCCAGCGGCTGCCCCGGGTCACCGGGGTCACCCGGTGCAGGCTGCTGGAGGGGTAGAGGACCAAATGTCCGGCCGGCAGTTTCACGTTGTGGCTGCCATAGGTATCCTCGACCACCAGTTCGCCGCCGTCGTAATCGTCCGGGTCGGTCAGGAACAGGGTTGCCGAAAGGTCGGTGCGGATCCGGAAGCCGGCGCCCGGTACATGGCGCAGGGCATTGTCGACATGGGCGTCGAATTTCATGCCGACGTCATACCGGTTGAACAAGGGCGGGAAGACCCTGAGGGGCTGGGCGGCGCTGACGAACAGGGGCGCGGCCCCGAGCGCCCGCAGGATCATGTCGCCGCCCTCGCGGGCGACCGGCGCATCCTCCGGGATCTGCAGATTGTGCTTGGCCTTGGCCGATTGCGCGCCGGCCGTCACCGTGCCGTCGACCCAGGGGCTGGCCTCCAGGGCGGCGCGCAGGGCCGCGACCTGGGGCCTGGACAGGAGATCGGCGATGGCGACCAGCATGGTGTCCTCATGGCGCCGGGGCCGCCCGCGCCTGCGGACGGCCCCGGTCGCACCAGGTTTAGCGACGCGGAGTCAGAACTGCACCCCGGTGGTGAAGATCACGGTGCGTCCGGCCGATGGCACCAGGCGGTTGGTCCAGAGCGTGTCGAAGTTCCGCCGATCGAGCAGGTTGTAGCCGTTCAGGGCGACCCGCACCATGTCGAAGCGGTAGGAGATCAGCCCGTCGACCGAGATATTGTGGGGCGCCCGGACATCGTTGTTCGAGTTCAGGAAGACCTTGCTCCGATAGTTTCCGCCCAGCCCGAATTCCAGCCGGTCGACCGGTTCGAAGGTCGTCCACAGGGTCACCGCGTGGCGCGGCACCTGGGTCACCTCGTTGCCGTCGTTGACCGCATTCGCCGCGTTGTTGGCCTGCAGGATCTTGCTTTTCAGGTACATATAGCTGGCCATGATCTGCCAGCGTTCCAGGATCCGGCCGGTCACGCCCAACTCGATGCCGCGGATGCGCTGCTTCTCGCCCGAGGAGATTTGCGTGCCCGGATTATTGGGGTCGTCTTCCTTCGCATTGCCCTTGGTGACCTGGAACGCCGCGGCGGTCACGCCCAGCCGGTCGTCCAGCATGCTCACCTTTGCCCCGGCCTCGAAGCTTTCGTTCTTTTCCGGCTTGAGATCCTCGTTATTGGCGTTCAGCGGGTTGGTGCTGTTGGTGACGGCAACGCCCGAGGGGGTGGTCGACCTGGCCCAGGACACATAATAGGTCTGGCTGGGCACGGGCTCGAAGATCACGCTCAGCTTGGGGTCGACGAACGTGTCGCTGGTCTTGAACGGCGTTCTGGTCCCCGCGCCGGTGATCGTCGCGAATTCCGACGTGTAATGGGTGACGCGCAAGCCGCCGAGAAGCGAAATCTGATCGGTCAGCCAGACGCGGTCGCTGGCAAACATGCCGATCTCGGTCGAATGGCCTTCGCGAATCTGCGTTCCCGTCCCCTGGACCGGGACCCAGTCCCAGCCGGCGGGCACAGCGTCGCTCGGGTCGAACAGGCTGGTGCCCGGCTTGCTGACCGTCGTGGCGCCGCCGTCGACGGTATAGGCAAAGGAGACCCGCTCGTCGTCCTCGTAGGAGACGTCGAGGCCGGCAACGATCTGCTGCCGCAGGCCGAGATTGAGGTCGGCAACGAGGGAGGTCACGTTCTGGATGCCCCAGCCCTCCTGCTCGTAGGGGCCGGGACCGCCGCGGCTGACCATGGGATTGGCCCCGGGCACGCCGTTCAGCGCATTCAGGTAGTCGGTCTGGCAGGTGTTGCCGTTATTGTCGTTGCAACTGGGCGGCACCGGGGTGAAGTCGCGGTCGAAAATGCCCAGCCGGGTGTCGTTGAAGACGGTGAGGGCGGGGCCGAAGCGGTGGCTGAAGCGGCCGGTCAGGCGATCGATCGTGACGTCGTCGTGATCGGATTCGAGGCCGTACCAGTTCGACCGGTCGACATGGGCCGGGCGGCCATTGATCACCGGCTGGCCATAGTCCGGGACCTTGTTGTCCTGGAAATGCATGTATTCGAGGGTGAACTGGGTATTGGTGCCGAGCCCGAAGGCGATCGAGGGCGCCACCGCCCAACGCTCCGACTCCACGGCGTCCCGCTTGACCAGTTCGGCATGGCTGCCCACGGCGTTCAGGCGGATGGCGATGGTGTCGGACAGTTGCTGGTTGAAGTCGACCGTGCCCCGGGCGAAAATCCCGGTGCCGATCGAGCCGGTGATCCGGTAAAAGCTGTCGAGCAGGGGCGTCTTGGTGGTCGAGTTGATGACGCCGCCGGTCGAGCCGCGGCCGAAGGTGGCGCCGGTCGGCCCCTTCAGCACCTCGACCTGCTCGTAATTGAAGCTGTCGCGGGTATAGACGCCGAAATCCCGCAGCCCGTCCGTGTAGATGTCGTTCTTGGCGTCCAGGCCGCGGATGCGGAACTGGTCGCCATTCATGCCGCCGCCGCCCTCGCCGATGTTGACGGTGATGCCGGGGACGTTGCGCAGCGCCTGGTCGAGGGTCGAGACCCCCTGGTCTTCCAGGGTCTTGGCCGGCACCACATTGATGATCTGCGGGGTATCCTGAACCGTGCCGGGCAGGCGGCTGGCGCCGAGCGGGGCCGACAGGGTGTTGGGCTCCTGTTCGGCCGTCCCCTCGACCGCGATGGCCGGCAGCGTTTCGCTCGCCGCCACCGACCCGGCATTCTGGGCGGCTGCCGGCTGGGCCGCGGCCAGCATCGCCAGGGCCGAAGCCGCCAGCAAAGCGCAATGGGATACGCCGCCGTCGAGATGGCGGCGATTGGTCGTGTTCATGAATAACTCCCCCTAGGCCCCTAAGAATGATATTGCGACTCATTATTAGAAGACGTTTGGCGCTTTGTCAGCCGATCCGGCCCGGCCGAGCGAGACTATTTTCCGATCGTGGGCGCCACGGCCCCTAGACCCTTTGTCATTCCCGCCCAGGACCGCGCGGTCCGCCGGGCGGGGATCGTCGCCGGGGTCAGGATCCCCGCTCTTCGCTGGCGCTCCGGCGGGGATGACGAGGGGGTGTCGTTGTCTTTGTCATCCCCGCCAACGGCCGCCGGGCCCGCCGGGCGGGGATCGTCGCCGGGGTCAGGATCCCGGCTCTTCGCTGGCGCTCCGGCGGGGATGACCGGGCGGCGCCGCGCGGCGGGGGCGGGCCCGGGGCTTGGGCACGGTGCCGCGCTTCAGCCACATCACCAGGCCGGTGACCACGAAGAGCGCTGGCAGCAGGCCGCTGACAAAGACCAGCGCGCGGTAGAGCCAGCCCAGGCCGGAGCCGTCATGGAGCGGTCGTTGCAGGGCGAGCAGGGTTTCCCCGGCGGTGAAGGCGCGCGGATCGCGCAGGTCGATCAGCCTGGCCGTCCAGGGGTCGACAAAGGCCGTGACCGGGTCCTCGTCCGGGGCGCCGGCGCGGGCCACCACCAGCCGGTAGCTCTGGGTCTCGGTAACCGGAAAAGCGGCCATGCGCAGGGTCACCGGCTCGCCCAGGGCGGCGGCGGCGGTGTCGAGGGCGGCCGCCAGGTCGATCCGGGTGGCGCCTGCGACCACGGTGACGGCCGGCACCTGGCCGCGGACGTCGCGGGCCGGCAACACCGTGCCGAGGGCGGCAGTCAGCGTCTGGGGGAAGGCGAGATAGATGCCGCTGAAACTGACGACGCAAAAGATCGCCAGGCCCCAGATGCCGACGGCGCCGTGAAGCTCCCGGTTGAAGCGAAAGCCGCGAGCTTTCCAGGTGACCGAAAAGGCTTGTTTCCAGCGGCCCGGCCGGGGCCACCACAGCACGATGCCGCTGAGGCCGAGGCCCAGCATGACGATGCCGGCATAGCCCACGAGATCCCGCCCGAGGCGCCCGGTCACCAGGAAATTGCCGTGCAGATTATGGATCATGCGCATCAGGTCGAAGCCGCCGCGGCCCCGCGCCGGCGCGTCGAGGACCGCCAAGGTCACCGGGTCGATGGCGATGGTTTGCGCCGCGCCACGCTGGCCCGCCCGCGCCCGCGGGGCAACCCGCAGGGTGGCCGGCTGGCCCGGTTCCCGGGGCATGGAGAAACTGACGGCAACCGCGGAGTCGGGCAGGCTCGCACGTGCCGCGGCGACGATGTCGACCGGGCTGCGCACCGGGCCACCGGCGGTCAGAACGGTCCGGTCGGCGGCGAACAGGCCGTCGATCTCGTCGTGATAGACGAGCATGCTGCCAGTCAGCCCCAGCAGGGCCAGGGGAAGCGCCAGGATCAGTCCCGACCACAGGTGAATCTGGAACAGAAGGCGGCGCACGGAGAGCCCTTTCATGGCGTCAGTCCTCGATCGTCAGGGGGGGTCAGCGCCGCAACGTGAAGTTGACCGGCACGGTCAGCTCGATCGAGCCGTCGACCAGTTCAGGCGGCGGCGCCGGCACCGGATCG
>JAJFJE010000333.1 GCA_021774355.1 Alphaproteobacteria bacterium | reverse complement strand
TGGCGGCGCGGCGGCGGGAGCCGCCGGCGGGGCCGGCGTCTCCGGCACCGGTGCCGGGGGTGTCGGGGCGGCGGGGGCCGGACCATTGCCCGGGGTCACCTGGTCGATGGTCTTGGCCCCGTCTATCACCTTGTTGGTCTGAACTTCGATCGACTTCATGGTCTCGGCACTGCGCTCGCGGAATTCCTCCGGGATCAGGTCCCAGACCATGTCGGCGCTGGCGCGCAGGATCGGCAGGGTCTTGGCGCCGCGCATCCAGGCCGGATCTTCCGGGCTCTTGTCGATATTGGCGACCACCAGATAGCCGATGGCGGCCACCACCAGGCCCCGCGCCACCCCGAAGACGAAGCCCAGGGTGCGGTCCAGCGGGCCGATGGCGCTGCGCTGGACCCGCACGGCGATGACGTGGGTAATGATCGAGAAGATGATCAGGGCAACGATGAAGATGCTGCCGACGGCGACCGCGGTGGCCAGGGTCTCGGACGCGATGAAGCCCGCGGCATAGGGCAGCACGTGCTTGTACAGGCCGGCAGCGGCGAGGGCGGCGCCGACCCAGGCGGCAATCGCAAGGACCTCCCGGGTGAACCCTCGGAAGAAAGCGAAGATCGCCGAAAGCGCCACCAGGACGACGACCACGGCGTCCACGACGTTGAAAGGCAGGTCGGACATGTTCAGTGGTTCCTGTGCGGCCCACCGGGGCCGGCCTCCAATGCATCTCCTACAAGGCTGGCGACCAGTTCTGCAAGTCGCGTGACCTCGCGCACATGAAATCCTTCCGGGCGTGACCCATTAGCCGCGGGCATCAGCGCCGCCTCGAAGCCCAGTTTTTGCGCCTCCTTCAGGCGAAGTTCCCGGTGCGGCACCGCCCGGACCTCGCCGGTCAGGCCGATTTCGCCGAAAATCACCGTGTTGGGCGGCACCGGGCGGTCGAAGGCGGCGGAGACCAGGGCGGCCGCAACCGCCAGATCCGCTGCAGGTTCGCTGATCCGTAACCCGCCCGCCACATTCAGATAGACATCGCGCAGGCCGAAAACAATGCCACAGCGTGTTTCCAGCACGGCGAGGATCATGGCCAGGCGGCCGCCGTCCCAGCCGACCGTGGCGCGCCGCGGGGTGCCCAGGCTGGACGGCGCGACCAGAGCCTGGATTTCCACCAGCAGCGGCCGGGTCCCTTCGATGCCGGCAAAGACGACGCTGCCCGACACATCCGGGTCGCGGCGCCCCAGGAACAGGCCCGACGGGTTGGCCACCTGGGCCAGCCCCCGCCCGGTCATCTCGAAGACGCCGATCTCGTCGGTCGGGCCGAAGCGATTCTTGACGCCCCGCAGGATGCGGAACTGATGGCTGCGCTCGCCTTCGAAATAGAGCACGGTGTCGACCAGATGCTCGATCACCCGTGGCCCGGCGATCTGCCCGTCCTTGGTCACGTGGCCGACCAGGATGACGATGACCCCGCGGCGCTTGGCATAGCGCACCAGTTCTGCGGCAACCGCCCGCACCTGGGAGACCGTGCCCGGTGCTGCCTCGATTCCTTCGGCATAGAGGGTCTGGATCGAATCGACCACCAGCAGGTCCAGATGGCCGAGGCTGTCCAGGGCCGCCAGAATCTCGCCCAGGGCGGTTTCAGCCGCGAGTTCGACCGGCGCCTCGGCAAAGCCGAGCCGGCCGGCCCGCAGGCGGATCTGGTCGACCGCCTCCTCCCCGGTCACATAGGCGCAGGCCAGCCCGGACAGGGCCATGCCGCCCGCGACCTGAAGCAACAGGGTCGACTTGCCGATTCCCGGGTCGCCGCCGACCAGCAGGGCCGAGCCCGGAACCAGGCCGCCCCCGGTTACCCGGTCGAATTCCTCCAGGGACGACGGCCGCCGGGGCGGCGGCGCCTCGACCCCCTTCAGATTGGTGAAACTGATGCCGGCGGCCCCGCGGCGGCGCGGCGCGCTCAGGCCGCCGGGGATCGGGGTGGCGGCCGCCTCTGCCACGACGGTATTCCATCCGCCGCAGTTTTCGCACCGCCCCGACCATTTGCGGGCAGCCGTGCCACAGACCTGGCAGACCCAATATTCTGCCGGACGGGCCATGACCGGGTCAGGGCTTCAACACGTCCATCTTGATCGGGCCTTCGGCCCGACCATGGATGAACTGGTCGACATAGGGGTTGCCGCTATCGTCGATCTCGGCGCGGCTGCCGGACCAGATGATCCGGCCTTTGTAGATCATGGCGATGCGGTCGGCGATCTTGCGGGCCGAAGCCATGTCGTGGGTGATCGACAAGGCGGTGGCACCGAGATCCTTGACGCATTCGACGATCAACTCGTTGATCACGTCGGCCATGATCGGGTCGAGGCCGGTGGTCGGCTCGTCGAAAAAGATGATCTCGGGCTTGGCGGCGATGGCGCGGGCCAGGGCGACCCGCTTCTGCATGCCGCCCGAAAGCTCGGCCGGATAGAGGTTGCCGACATCCGGGCCCAGGCCGACCCGGCCCAGATTCTCCATGGCAATGTCCTGGGCCTCGGAGCGCGGCATTTTGCGCCCCTGGATCAGGCCGAAAGCGACGTTCTGCCAGACGCTCAGGCTGTCGAACAAGGCCGAGCCCTGGAACAACATGCCGAACTTGCCCAGCATCTCGTCCCGCGCGCGGCCCCGGAGGCCGACCACATTCTGCCCATCGACACAGATTGCCCCGGCATCGGGGCGCAGAATGCCCAGGACGCATTTCAGCATGACCGATTTGCCCGTGCCCGAGCCGCCGATCACCACCAGGGACTGGCCGGGATCGACCGACAAGTCGATGCCGTCCAGCACCACCTTGCGGCCGAAGTGCTTCTTGACGCCGCGGAAGGCGAGCTTGGGAACGGGGGCCGGGTCGGTCATCGGGCGAAGAACAGTTCGGTGATCAGATAATTGGCGACCAGGATCAGGATCGAGGCCGAGACCACGGCATTGGTCGTGGCCTGGCCGACACCCTGGGCGCCGCCCCGGCTGTGATAGCCGTGGTAGCAGCCCATCAGCGACAGGATGAAGCCGAAGGCGGCGGCCTTGACCAGGCCCGAGACGACATCGATGATTTCCAGGTAATCGAAGGTGTTCTTGAGATAGCTGCCGTAATTGAAGCCCAGTTTCTGGGTGCCGATGACATAGCCGCCCATGACGCCGATGATGTCGGCGACAAGGACCAGGCAGGGCATGGTCAGGGTGGCGGCGATCACCCGCGGCGCGATCAGATATTTGAACGGATTGGTCGACAGCGTGGTCAGGGCGTCGATCTGCTCGGTCACCCGCATGGTGCCCAGTTCGGCGGCCATGGCGGCCGAGACCCGGCCGGCGACCATCAGGCCGCCCAGCACCGGACCCAGTTCGCGGGTGATGCCGATGACGACGATGGTGGCGACCGCGCTGGCCGCGTTAAACCGGCTGGACCCGACATAGATCTGCAAGGCCAGCACCATGCCGGTGAACAGGGCGGTGAGGCCGACCACCGGCAGGGAGAAATAGCCGATGGTGACCATCTGGCGCAGGATCAGGCGGCCATAAAAGGGCGGCTGCAGGCAGTGGCGCAGGGTCTGCCCTGTGAACACGGCAAGCCGGCCGGTGGTGGCCATGAAGGCGAGGGTCACCCGACCGACGGCGGCGACCGGATTGGTCACGCCTCGCCTCCGACATAATGACGGGCAAAGCGGCTGCCCAGGCGGGTCATGACTTCATAGGGAATGGTGTCCATCGCAGCGGCCACCCGATGCAACGGCAGGCCGTTTCCGATCAGGGTCACGGCGCTTCCGGGCCGGCACTGTTCGATCGGTACGTCGGTCACGTCCAGCGTCATCAAGTCCATGGAAATCCGCCCTATGATCGGAACTTCTGTCGCGCCGATCAGACCGGCGCCGCAGTTTCCGGCGGCGCGCATATAACCGTCGGCATAGCCGACCGCGACGGTGGCCACGCGCCGGCGCCCCCGAACCGGGTGGGAGGCACCGTAACCAACCGTATCGGGGGCGTCAACGTCCCGAAGTTGCAGGATATCCGCCTCCAGCCCAAGGACCGGCAACAGCATCCCGCGGCCCGGCGCGCGGGGCTCGACGCCGTACAGCGCCAGCCCGGGGCGGGCGACGTCGAAGGCGAATTCAGGACCCAGCAGCAGGCCGCCGGAATTGGCCAGGGAGCGCGGCACCCCGGCCAGGGCCGGGTGTTCCGCGGCACCCCGGAACCGTTCCAGCTGCAGATGGTTCAACGGGTGCGCCGGTTCGTCCGAACAGGCCAGGTGACTCATCGCCAGGCGCACCGCGATGCCCGCGAGCCGCGCCGGTTCGGCCAGCAGCGCGGCAAATTCCGCAACCGGGAAGCCAAGGCGGTTGATCCCGGTATCGACATGCAGCCCGGCGTCGAGCGGCGTCCCGGCGCGGCGCGCCTCGGCCTGCCAGTGCGCAATATCGGCCGGGGTATTCAGGATCGGAATCAGCCTGGCCTGGCGCATCACCGCGGCGGCCATAGCCGGCACGCCGTGCAGCACGAATATCCGGGCCGGGTGTGGCAGCAGGCGGCGGAGGACCAGGCCTTCCTCGAGATGGGCGACAAAGAAGTCCCGGCATCCGGCGCGGGCGAGGGCAGGGGCCACCGCCGCTGCACCGAGGCCATAGGCGTCGGCCTTGACGGCCGCGCCGATCGCCGTTGCAGGCGCCAGGCGGCCGAGCCGGCGCCAGTTCTCGACGATGGCTCCCAGGTCGACGGTAAGCCGCGCAGCAGCCCCCGCCGGATCAGAAATTGCCATCGGGGAGGTGATCCTCGGGGGCGAAATTATCGAACTTGGTCAGCATGGCGTTGAAGCGCAGCTTGATGTTTCCGATCGGGCCATGGCGCTGCTTGCCGATGATGACCTCGGCCAGGTTGTGGACCTTGGCCATCTCGTCCTGCCAGGCGGCATGTTCCGGCGTGCCCTCGCGCGGCGCCTT
>JAJFJE010000332.1 GCA_021774355.1 Alphaproteobacteria bacterium | reverse complement strand
TTTTTTCGCATTGCACCCAGATCTGTTGAAATCTCACGAAATAATGGATTTTTTCTAGAAAAATCAATGCCCTGAGAATCCTGCTTCATACTGCGCTTTTCGATCTGGCCGGATTTTGAAGCAAATTTCTTACGAAAAAATCGGGCTGACGGTAACCATTCTCGCCCCTGTCCTGCCCCCTTAAAACTGAGCCATCAATTTTGTAGAACTCTACCAAAGGTGAAGGGGTGGATAGATGGCTCGAAAACGGCATTCAGATGAAGATATTCTGCGGATTTTGCGTGAGATAGAGGTGCACTTGTCGTCAGGCAAAGATGTGCCCGGTGCCTGCCGTTCGGCGGGCATCTCAGATGCGACGTACTACAAATGGCGCAAGAAGTTTGGCGGGATGGGCCGCTCTCAGCTTTCAGAGATGAAGTCTCTGGAGAAAGAGAACCAGCGATTGAAGAAGATTGTAGCTGATCTTGAGCTTGATAAGCTGATCCTGAAAGAGAGCCTTGATTTTTTAAAGCCAAAAGTCTGACAACGCGTGATCTTCGTCAGGCTGTTGTCCATGTACGCCAGAAGATTGGCACGTCAGAGCGGCGCAGTTGCAAAGTTATCGGTGTTGCCCGCTCAACGCAGCAGTATAAGCCCACCGGCCAAGATAATGACGACAAGCTGCGCTTGGCTCTTATTCGTTTGGCAAAACAGTATGGCCGATACGGCTATCGAAAGATAGGCGAGCTGTTGCAGGCGGAAGGCTGGCGAGTAAATCACAAAAAGGTTGAACGGATATGGCGCGAAGAGGGCTTGCAGCTTCCCAAACACCATAAGAAGCGCAAGCGGCTCTATCATCACAATGCGTCTGTCATCCGCCTCAGGCCACAGTACCCAAACCACATCTGGGCCATCGACTTTGTGCATGACAAGCTCAGCAATGGGCGAACCTACAAGATGCTGACGGTATTAGATGAATACACCCGTGAAGCGCTGTCGGTGTCTGTTGCACCAAAGATGGGTTCGGCCGATGTGCTTGAGGCGCTCTATCCACTTTTATTGAAGCGCGGCAAGCCAGACTATATCCGGTCTGACAACGGTCCGGAGTTCATAGCCGAAGCGTTACAGACTTGGCTCAAACGCGTTGGAATTAAGCCTATCCGGATCTATCCAGGGTCACCATGGGAAAACGGGTACAACGAGCGTTTTAACGGGACACTACGTCGAGAAGTGCTCAACGCTGAATGGTTTACGAGTATCGACCAGGCCCGCGTGGTCATCAACCAGTGGCTACGCCAATACAATCACGAACGTCCGCACCAAGCACTGAACATGCGGCCACCCGTGCCGGAAACTCTACCTCAAAGTGGCACATAACGAGGGGGCTTTACACGACCGTGATTGGTCGTAACGACATCGGCAAGTCATCGGTTCTTGAAGCGTTGGAGATTTTCTTCAACAACGACGTTGTTAAAATCGATCAGTCGGACGCTAACGTTCGATCAGATGATAAGAAAGTGAGCATTGCTGTTGAGTTCTCCGATCTTCCGTCTGAGATTATTCTTGATACTGGAGCGAAGACCACGCTTGCTAGCGAGTATCTTCTTTCAGCTGCCAATACTCTGGTTATCAAAAAGGTCTATGATTGCACAAAGAAAAATCCGACAGCTGACATATGCATTTTGGCCGACCATCCTACGGCTGTGGAGGTCAATAACCTTCTTGAACTCAAAGAGAAAGAGCTTCAAGCGCTAGTAAAAAAACGCAAACTTGATGTTACTCTGAAGGGAAATCCAAGTATGCGGCAAGCCCTTTGGGGCGATACTAGCGACTTGGTCTTGGCCACAGTTGAAATACCGGTCTCCAAACCTAAAGAAGACAGCAAAAGGATTTGGGAAAAGGTCGAACAGCATTTGCCCATGTTTGCGCTGTTCCAAAGCGATCGCCAGAGTAAGGACACTGATGGAGAGGTCCAGAATCCGCTTAAAGGTGCCATCACATCGGCAATAGCCGAAGTTCAAGAAGAGATAAATAAGATACAGACAAAGGTTCGAGAGAAGTCAGAAGAGATCGCAAATCTTACCCACATAGCGCTTCAAACGATTGATCCAAAACTGGCCAGTACGCTGGTCCCCAAATTTACGCCACCGACTCCTGCGAAATGGACGGGTCTCTTCTCTCTCGGCATGGACACAGACGATGATATTCCGTTGAATAAACGCGGTAGTGGTGTGCGGCGATTGATACTTGTGAGCTTTTTTAAGGCCGAGGCAGAGAGGAAGCTGGCAAGCTCTAACAGAGCTAAAGTCATCTATGCCATCGAGGAGCCGGAAACTTCGCAGCATCCGAACAACCAGAAGATATTGATTGAGGCATTTAAAGAAATAGCGAACGCACCTGACTGTCAGGTAATTTTGACAACTCACAGTCCTGGTTTAGCCTCGGAGCTGCCGGCAGATAGCATTCGATTTATCTCCGGAAGCAGCTCAAACACTTCACCTTCTGTACAAAATGGTGCGGATGCTTTTGGCGAAATTGCTGATACCCTGGGGTTAATTCCTGACAGTCGCGTTAAGGTTTTAATCTGCGTCGAAGGCCCAACGGATGTTGAAGCTTTTTGTTATCTGAGCAGTGCTCTTCACAAGAAAGATAATAGCATCCCCGATCTTCGAGTTGATCCAAGCTATGCATTCGTCCCACTTGGTGGCTCAAGTCTTAAACACTGGATTAACGCCAAGTATCTACAAGGGCTCAGAATTCCAGAAGCCCACATCTACGACGCCGATGTAGAAGATTATGCGGTGTCCGTTGATGAAGTGAACAGTAGAGATGACAAGCTTGGCTCGTGGGCTGTGCAAACTAATAAACACGAAATTGAATGCTATCTGCACCAAGATGCGATTTTCGATGCATTCGGTGTGAATGTTGATGTTGTTGATCGTCCCACAGTCGATAACCCATCGGTACCCTCTGCGTTTGCCAAACTTTATTCGAGCCACAAAGGCTTCGATCACACAATGAAAGACACAAAAGCCAAAACATATCTTTCCCGAGCGTTTGAACACATGACTGCTGAACGTATTCGGGAACGGGATCCAGAGGGTGAAATCGAGGGATGGTTGCGAAAAATTTCCAATATGCACTAAATAATTTCAAGCAGCGACAAGCCATGTATGCCGTACAAAGTCATCCGGCATTGCTGGATTTTTTCTCAATTCTAAATAAGCAGATAGGCTTCTGTTCCTAATGTTGGATTCTATCAGGAATATATTGGACCGGGCCGATGCCGCTCCTCAAATAGCATCTTTCGAAGTCCAAAAAG
>JAJFJE010000331.1 GCA_021774355.1 Alphaproteobacteria bacterium | reverse complement strand
TTGCCTGCGGCGAGCACGATGGCGGCGGTCGCTCCGGCGAGACTCATAAGTGACGCCCTTTACGGTTGAGCAAGCGGTTTACCATGGGAGCTTCGCCCCTGCCTAGAGCGGGTCACAACGCCGCAGCGGCGTTCCTGGACGGCTGCACCAGGCTTGGGCAGACTGCGCCCATGACACCGCCCCCCGCAGCCCTTCTGTTCGACCTCGACGGCACGCTGGTCGACAGCGCGCCCGACCTTTGCGACAGCTTGAACCATGTCCTGGCCAGCCTGGGGCTCGGCCCGATCGCCGAGGCGGCCGTCCGCAACATGGTTGGCCAGGGCGTGATGAAGCTGCTGGAACGGGGCCTCGGGGCCCACGGCCTGGGCGCCGCGGCGGTGCCGCTGCAGCCGCTGTTCGACGCCTTCCTGGCCCGCTACGGCCAGCATATCGCCGACCGCAGCCGGCCCTGGCCGGGGGTCGTCGAAACCCTGGAGGCGCTGGCCGCGGCGGGCCATCCCATGGCGATCTGCACCAACAAGCTGGAAGGCCTGTCCCTGTCGCTGCTGCGCGCGCTCGATCTCGCACGATTTTTCCCCGTGGTGCTGGGGGGCGACAGCCTGCCCTATAAGAAGCCCGATGGCCGCCACCTGACCGACGCCCTCAGCCGCCTGGACTGCCCCCCCGGGACGCCCGCCGTGATGGTCGGGGACAGCGCCGCCGACCGCGACGCCGCCGCCAATGCCGGCGTGCCGGTGGTTCTGGTCAGCTTCGGCTATACCCCCGTGGCGGCGGCGGACCTCGCGCCCGACGCCCTGATCGACGATTTCCGGGCCCTGCCCGCAGCCATCGCCCGCGTCCTTGACAGGGCCGCCGTCGGCGCCTAAACATGCCGCCCTCGCAGCCGCCACGCGGCTGGGCATGGGCGCGTAGCTCAGCGGGAGAGCATCGCCTTCACACGGCGGGGGTCGTAGGTTCAATCCCTACCGCGCCCACCATGCCCAAGATACTGAAATCGCTGATATTTTTCCCTAATTGCCGGATTTCTCGGCAGTTTGAAGGCGGTTCTCTTAGGTTCATTTGAACCAGAATCGATGATTTGTTCCCGCCTCGTTCCCATGCCAACACCCCCCCATGAGACCCATCGGCCCGGGCTTCTCAAGGTTATAGGTCAGGTCCTGTTGGAAGGCCGGCCGTGCCATGTCGTTGGCGAACTCGCGGTAGGACAGGCGCATGGTGTCGCCCTGGACGCCCTGATATAGAAGCTCCTTCCGAAAGCCCGTTCCCGTTCCCACCGCATCACTGCGATAAGGAAGCGGTGGAAAATCCGTCGCGATCAGGTTTCCGCCGGCGATCCGGTCGAACATACCATCGCCATCGGTGTCGCGCAGACATGCCACCCCAACCGGGTTCCCAGCCAGCGCAAACAGCGTGTTGTTGGTGGTGCAGTAATCCTCTCCGGCCTTCAGCAACACCGATCCCGGGGCGATGACGACCTTGGTCAACTGAATGTAGTCCGTGAAACCGCCCGCAACGACGGCTGCAGCAGCGGTCGTGAAGTCAAACTCCGTAAAGATGACGTCGCCGGGCGTGACCGATGTCACCTGGCCGAGCGGCGGATGTGTGCCGTGCTGCCGCTCGTAGTGAAAATTACCGCCGGAGACGCATACCGCCGGAGACGCATGCTGATAGACAGGCTGCCGTCATCAATGCGCCCGCCGTTTTTGCCGCCAGCACCCGCATACCGATCTCCCCGAGGCCAATCGCCGTGGAATTATGGCACAACAACCAGCAGCTTCGCCCCGGCAAAGCCCAGCATTGGAGTCCCATCGACGACTTGCGGAGGATCCGCTTCAGATGGATGGACGGCAACGTCCGCGATGTCGCATTTTTGTCGACGATCACCGATGGGGAAAGAACCCCGCGCCATGCCGGCGAGGTTCTGAAAGCCTGGTTCCTTGAGCCGATGGGCGCAGGGCAGCGCTGCCGTAGCCAAGGCGCTCGACGTCCCGCGCAGGCCGCATCGACGGCATCTGGCGGGGCCGCCGGGAAATTACCGCAATTGGCGGCGGCCGCCAATATGCGGCCAATCGTCGCCAAACTCGTTCCGTATTTACCGGACGGTCGGGGAACGATCATCCGCGCCGGTGCATTATTCGATCGGACTGGTGCGCCGGAACGGGAGAAAATGCCTGCTCCTGTTCCTTGCCTCCCACCGGTCGCCATCGCGACTCATGCCTGCGGGCAGGATGACCAGGAGGATCCCATGAACAGGCTCGGGTTTACCTTTGTGCTGGGGCTCGCAGCACTTGCCGTCACGGCCTGCGCCGGCGCGCCGCCGAGCGAGGCGGGCCGCAGCGGCAGCCACGACCGCGGCCCCGGCCAGGGTTACGCCAGTGGCTATGACCGCCGCTATGACGGCGTGGCCGACGCCACGCCCTATGATTCACGCTACGACAGCGGCTACCAGGCGCAATATTCGCCGCCGGCCTATCCGGCGGCGGGACAAGGCCACCAGGCAGCCCGTGGGCCGATGGACTATCGCGCCGGGGGCCGGCGCCATAACGGCCAGGTGCCGGGGCGCTTTGCCGTCTACCTGCAGAACGGCGGCTGGACCACGCGGGTCAAGACGCAGGGCGACCGCTGCACCGGTCCGCGCTTCAAGATCATGCTCGACCGGCTCTATCAACCGACGGCTCGCCAGGCGTTCTCGCAGAATTTCGAGCAGGTGGTGTTTACCGACCGGCGCCTGCAGCCCGACGAGATCGGAGCGGGCGGCTATGACGCCCAGATCATCATCGACCAGGGCGGCATCGACATCGCCTTCCTGACCAAGGAGGACTTCTTCACCGACAGCATTTCGGCCTATATGGCCGTCGAGGGCAATGTCGCGGTGGTCGGCCCGCGCGGCCTGGTCCACGAGCAGCGCACCGAAGGCGCCGGCAAGGGCACCACCGATGCCGTGCTGTGCTCCGACGTCGACGGCGCCGTGGTCGACGCCGCGACCGACATGCTCAACGACTTCCTGGCCAAGGCGATTGATCAGGCGCGGCGCGACATTCAGGTGATGCGCGGGATCAGCGGCCTGCAGCAGGCGCCCCCGGCCGGTTGAGCCCGCTCAGGGCGCCTTGGCCTGCGGGGCCGGGGCGCCTTCGGCGGCAAAAGACACCGGGATGGATTTCGGCCGCTTCTTGGGCACAGGCATGGACACCGGCCGGGCCGAAGCCTTGGCCGGGGCGGCCACGCCGGGGCCGCCGACGACGTCCTCCTGGTGGGGTTCTAGTTCGGCCGGATCATAGGCGGCAATCGCCTTGTAGCTGGTGGTGTAGAAGCAACTCAGCGCCGCGTCGTGGCACAATTGGTTGACCAGGCCGTTCATCGCGTGGCGACCGGCGGCGACGGTGACGCGCCGGCCCAGCAGGCCGCGTTCCCGGGACAGGGTGCTGGGATAAAACGCCACCTTCGCCTCCTTGGCGAGGTCCGAGAGAATGCCGCCAACGGTGTCCGTCAACGGCGCTGCCGGGGAAAAATTGCCGGGCAGGACATCACCGCGCAGGCCCACCGGCACGGCACTGGTGGTGGTCGCTTCGGGCGGCGGCGTGGCGGTGGCCGGCGCCACCGGCGTCGATGGCCGCTTCTCGTAGCGGGATTGCCGATTGGAGCATCCGGCAACGGCGACCAGGACCCCCGCCATCAGGACGACACCGATCCTCGCAGCCAAGCGGCTGCGATTGCGGCCTTCCGATTCGTCTCCCCACCTCATTTGCCGTGTCCGTATCATGACCAAAACCCCCCGAACAGGGCTAATTGTATCCGTTACGGGTCACTTTTTACCACGATGCGGCCGCGGTCGAGCACCCAATCGCCAATGTCCCGCCACACCGTCGCGCCTTCCAGGTCACGCAACAGCATGTGGTAGCCGCCGGGATAGTCCAGGTCGCGAAACCGGTCGGTGGTCGCCGCCAGGCGCTGGGCAACCCACGCCGTCGCCGCCCTGGGCACCAATTGGTCCCGGTCCCCGCGGGCCAGCAGGACCGGCGCGGCAATCCCCCCGGCGTCCCGCTTGGCCGCCCCCATCAGGTCGACCAGACCGGACAGGGCATCGAAGCGGGTCCGCTTGATGACCAGGGGGTCCTTTCCGAAGGCCCGCAGCATGGCATCATTGTCGCTCGCCTTGAGGCGCATGCCGGGCAGCGGGTCGATGTAGTTCCAGGGCATCAGGAAACTGCATATGTCGAGAAGGACCTGGCTGAAGGGCGGCAGGTCGTCCGCCCCCCAGACCGCAGGCGCCACCAGAATCACGCCGGCCAGCGGCAGGTCCGGATGATGGGCGGCGGTTTCGATGGCGACGGCGCCGCCCATGCTTTCGCCGAGCAGGAAGACGGGGCGGCCCGGCTGGTCCCGGGCGACCGCCGCGACGAGGTCCGCGGCGTCGGCCACCAGGGCCTCCTGGCCAGCCCAATAGCCCCGGGTCGCGGTGGTGCCGAAGCCCCGTTGATCCGGGGCATAGACGGCAATGCCCCGGCCGGCCCAATAGGCGCCGGGGCCGGCAAAGGCGTGGCCGTAGTCGTTGAAGCCATGAAGGGCCAGAATCGCCGCGACGGCCGGGCCGGCCGGTTGCCAGCGCCGCAGCGGCAGCGTCGTCCCGTCGCGGGCGACGAAGCCATTGTCGGCCATCCGGGTTGCCGCCCTTGGCGGGCCCAGCCCGGTGACCACAGGGCCGCAGGCCGCCAGCACCGCCAGCACCGCCAGCAGGCCGCTCAGAGCAAGGCCGAGACCCGCGCGCGCAGAACCGGGAGAGCGTCGTCCTCGAACCATGGATTGCGTTTCAGCCACCCCGTATTGCGCCACGAAGGATGAGGCAGCGGAAAGGCCGCGGGAAGATAATCAGCAAAGCGCCGCACCGTTTCGGTCAGGGTCGGCGCCCGCCGCCGCCCCAGATGATAGGCCTGGGCATAGCTGCCGACCAGCAGCGTCAGCCGCAACTGGGGCAGAGCCGCAAGCAGCGGGGCACGCCAGGTGGCGGCACAGCGCGGCTCGGGCGGGCGGTCGCCGCCCCCGGGCAGCACCCCGGGGTAACAGAAGCCCATGGGCAGGATGGCGATCCGGCCCTGGTCGTAAAACACTTCGGGGCCGATTCCCAACCACTGACGCAACCGATCGCCCGACCGATCATTGAAAGGGATACCGGTATCGTGAACCCGGGTTCCCGGCGCCTGCCCGGCGATCAGGATGCGCGCCGTGACGGTTGCCCGTAATACCGGCCGCGGCCCCAGCGGCAGGGTGTCGGCACAAAGGACGCAGCCGCGGATGTCGGCGAGCAAGCGATCGAGCGGACAGGAGGCAGGGTTCATGGGGTACTTTCGCAAGGCCGTTTCGGGGCCGACTTGCAGGACCGCAGGAAAATCGCCGATGCTCCGTTGGATCTTACGCGAGACCGGCGCCGCGAGCACGGAGGGTCACGGGTGACAGCAACGTCCGAGGGCGAGGACGATGCGATCCTGATGGCCCGGGTGGCCGACGGCGATCGTGCGGCCTTCGCGCTGCTGATGCAACGGCACCTGGGCCGGGCGGTCGCCCTGGCCCGCCGGGTGACCGGCAATGCCGCGGCGGCCGAAGACATCGCGCAGGAGGCGTTTCTGCGAGTCTGGCGCAAGGCGGCGGACTGGCAACCGACGGCAAAGGTCTCGACGTGGCTGTGGCGGATTGTGATGAACCTGTCGATCGACCAGACCAGACGCATCAAGCCGGACCCGCTGGACAGCGTGCCGGAACCGGTGGACCCCGCCCTCGACCCCGAGGCCGAGAGCGCACGCCGGGCCCTGCGCCGGGCGCTCGACGCGGCCATCGCCGGCCTGCCCGAGCGCCAGGCCATGGCCGTCCGCCTGTGCCTGGTCGACGGCTTCAGCCAGGCGGAAGCCGCCGAGACCCTGGCATTGACCGCGGGCGCCCTGGAATCCCTGCTGGTCCGTGCGCGCCGCAGTTTGCGTCTCACCTTGGCCCACCACGCTGAAGAAGGGCGGGCATCATGACCGATGACGAATTTATGGTCCTGCTGGACCGCCACGGTGCCGATCTGGCGCTGTGGCCCGACCCGGACAGAAGGGCCGCCGCCGCAATGCTGAAGCACGCGGCGGAGGCCCGGCGCCAGTTGCGCCTTGCCGAGCAGGTCGCTGCCCTGATCGCGGCGCCACCGCCCGATACGACCCGCCTGCAACGGTCGATCCTGGCGGCCTTGCCGGTACCGGCCGTGGCAGCCGTGCCGCGCGGCCTGGTCGCTTCGGCGGGGGCGACGCTGATGGCCTCGCTGGCGGCCGGGCTGATGCTCGGTTGGCTGGGCCTGGTCAACGACCCGCTGAGCGCGCCGCCCGACGATCTCGACCAGACCATCGCCATCGCATTTTTCGTGGATGAGAGCTATGGCTCGTGAACGGCGCTGGATCATCGGCCTGGGTCTCGCCCTGACCCTGTCCCTGGCCGCCAACCTGCTGGTCGCCGGGGTCACGATCAGCAATCGCCTGGACGGTCACCGCCCGGGCTTTGGCGGCGGTGTCGGCGGGCGCAATTTCGAAGCCTTGTTCGCCAGACTTTCGCCGGCCGCCCGGGACCAGTTGAGCGAACGGTTCCAGGCCCTGAAGCCCGAGCGGCAGGAGGATTATCGCGCGATCCGCAAGGCCCGGGCCGCGATCGGCCAACTGATCGCCGCCGAGCCGCTCGACCGTGCCGCCCTCGAGGCCCAGTTCGCAATCATCGAAAGCCGCAGCGCCGCCATGCAGCAGCGCCTCAACCGGGCGTTCATCGACGGCGTAAGCGCCCTCGCCCCGGCCGAGCGTCAACGCATCGCGCCACCGCCGGCGGACAAGCCATAGGCCTCGGCGATCAGGCGATAGCAGCGCTTCCGGGCGGCGAAGTCATAGGTGATGCTGACCACCAGCAACTCGTCGGCGCCGAGCCGCGCCGCAAGCGCGTCCATCTGGCCCTTGACCTGGTCGGCGGTCCCGGCAATGTGCCGCCGCCGCGCCGCGGCGATGTCGTCGGGCGAGGCCTCCGCCACCAGCTGTGCCGCCCGCACCGGATCGGGAAACGGGATGGTCTGCCGGGCCCTGATCCGGAGCACCCAGAGATCCCGCGTCAAAGCGAGATGGCGGGCCTCGTCCGCGCTTTCCGCCGCAACCGCGAAGACGGCCAGGGCCACCCGCGGCGCGGCCAGCACCCCGGGGCGGAACTCCGCCCGGTAACGGGCGACCGCCTCCTCCGCCGCTTCCGGCCGGATGAAATGGGCGAACACATAGGGGCAGCCCAGGCTGGCCGCCACGCTTGCCGAATCGCCGCCCGACCCGAGTACCCAGAACTCCGGCTGGCTCGGCCCTGCCGGCTGGGCGACCAGGGCGCCGAAGCGGTGGCCGGGGACCAGGCGATTGCGGACAAAGCCCGAAAGATCGGCCACCAGTTCGGGAAAGGCCTCGCCGGCCCAGGCCTGCGGCCCCGATTGCAGGGCGGCGCTGCCCAGCGGATCGGCACCGGGCGCCCGTCCGACCCCAAGGTCGATGCGGTCGGGGAACAGGGTCGCCAGCATGCGGAACTGTTCGGCCACCTTGAACGGGGCGTAGTGGCTGAGCATGACGCCGCCCGAACCGACACGGATATGCTCGGTTTCCGCGGCGATGCGTCCGATCAGGATCTCCGGCGCCGCCCCGGCAAAGGCTTCGGAGGCATGGTGCTCGGCCAGCCAGTAGCGGTGATAGCCGAGGCTGTCGGCCAGCCGGGCCAATTCCCGGGTTTCGGCAATGGCCTGGGCCGGCGTTCCGCCTTCGCGAATCGGCGACTGATCGAGGATGGACAGGCGTGGCTTGCGGTCTGACATGGGGCTCCCCCGATACGCTGGCAGATCACCGGCAGGGACGGTTCAGGCGATGATTCCGGTTCCCAGACATCGCTTCCGGGCGGACACTGGCGCGGCAGGAGGATCTGGCAAGGCAGGAGGATGGCAATGGCCCGGCTCGAGTTCTTCTTCGACGTCTCCAGCCCCTGGACCTACCTGGCCGTCACCCAGGTCGGGCCGCTGGCCCGCGAGACCGGCGCCGAACTGGTGTGGCGCCCGATCCTGGTTGGCGGGGTCTTCAATGCGGTGAATGACGGGGTCTATGCGGCCCGGGCCGCGCCCAACCCGCGCAAGCACCGCTATAACCAGAAGGACCTCGCCGACTGGGCGCGCCATCTCGGCCTTGCGCTCGGCGCGCCGCCGGTCTTCCCGGTCAACAGCGTCAAGGCGATGCGCGGCTGCTTCGTCGCCCTGGACGCCGGTTGCCTCGAACCCTATGCCCGTGCCCTGTTCGCCGCCTATTGGGGCGAATTGAAGGACATCTCCAACGACCAGGTGATCGGCGACGTTGCCCAGGCGGTCGGTCTGGACCGGACGGCCTTTTTCGCCGCCATCGCCGCGCCCGCCTGCAAAGCCCGCCTGCGTGCCACCACCGAAGACCTGATCGCCCGCGGCGGCTTCGGTTCGCCGACCTTTTTCGTCGACCGTACGGACATGTATTTCGGCAATGACCGCCTGCCCCTGGTCCGGGCGGCGCTGGTCGGTGCGACGCCGGCCCGCGGCTAGGGCTGTACAGCCGGCGGACCGGAAACGGATATCGGCCCGCCTCGTCCACCGGTGCAAAAGCGGCGCAAGCCGCCCGTTGCCCGCCGTCGGCCGCGCCGCGACCGAAACCGGACTCAGGCGCCCGCGCTCATTCCGGACCGAGGTCGCCGGCCTCGTCCTCGTCATCCTCGTCCGCATATTCGGCGTCGCCGATCAGCAGGATGGCGGCATTGCCGTTATCGTCTTCCATCACCTCGATGGCGCCGATTTCATAGACGTCGAATTCGTCCTCGTCGAACTGCAGGGCCAGCGCCACTTCGGTGGCGCCGTCGAGCTTGGACAATTCCGCGATTAGTTCAGAGACCTTCACCGCCGGCACTCCTGTGCGTTGCGCGACTGCGCCCGACCATAGCCGGAAAACCTGCCCTGTCCACCCGTCCCGTGCGCCGTCATGCCGCCGCCCGCTCCGCGATGGCCCGGCCGATCGCCGCCAGGGCGGCCTGTGCCTTGGTTCCGTCTGGACCGCCGGCCTGGGCCAGATCCGGCCGGCCGCCACCGCCCTTGCCGCCCAGTTCGGCGACGCCGACCCGGATCAATTCGACCGCGTCCAGGCGGCCGACCAGATCGTCGGTGACCCCGACAACGAGCGCCGCCTTACCGCCATTGACGGTCACCAGGGCCACCACGCCCGAGCCGATGCGGGCCTTGGCAGCGTCCGCCAGGCCCCGCAGATCCTTGGCCTCGACCCCGTCGAGGCAGCGCGCCATCAGGCGAACGCCACCGGCCAGCTCCACCGGCTGGTCCTCCTGGGCCGGGCCGCCGGTGGCCAGCTTGCGCCGGGCCTCGGCCAATTCCCGCTCCAGGCGCTTGCGTTCGTCGACCAGGGCCGCGATCCGTTCCGGCACTTCGGCCGGCGTGGTCTTCAGGGCCGCCGCCGCGCGCTTCAGCACCGTCTCCCCGGCCCGCACATGGGCCAGCGCACCCTCGCCGGTCAGGGCCTCGATGCGCCTGATGCCGGCCGAGACGGCCCCTTCGGAAACGATCTTGAACAAGGCGATGTCGCCCAGCCGGGCGACATGGGTGCCGCCGCACAGCTCGGTCGAGAAGGTCTTGTCGTCACGCCCCTCGGCCATCGCCACGACCCGTACCTCGTCGCCATATTTCTCGCCGAACAAGGCCAGCGCACCGGCCTCGACCGCCCCTTCCGGGGTCATCAGCCGGGTGGTCACGACGCCATTGTGGCGGATGGTGCGGTTGACTTCCCGCTCCACCGCCGCGATCTCGTCGTCGGTCATCGGCTTGTTGTGGCTGAAATCGAAGCGCAGCCGGTCGGGCGCCACCTGCGATCCCTTCTGCGTCACATGGGGTCCAAGGGTTCGGCGCAACGCCTCGTGCAGCAGATGGGTCGCCGAGTGGTTGGCCCGGAGCGCCGCGCGACGGTCCTGGTCGATGGCCAGGTGAACGACATCCCCGACCCTGATCGCACCCGTCACGGCACCCAGGTGGAGATGCAGGCCGAGCTTCTTTGCCGTATCCTCGACCGTTACCGATCCGGACGGCCCCGTAATCGTCCCGGTATCGCCCTTCTGGCCGCCGGACTCGCCATAGAACGGCGTCTGGTTGACGATCACCGCGACCTGCCGGCCGGCATCCGCATGGTCGACCGAAGCCCCGTCGAGGACCAGGCCGAGCACCTTGGCTTCGGCCGCTGCGGTGTCGTAGCCGAGGAATTCGGTGGCCCCCAGGTGCTCCTTCATCTCGTACCAGACGAGGTCGGTCGCCGCCTCGCCCGAGCCCGACCAGGCCTTGCGCGCCTCGGCCTTCTGCCGCGCCATGGCACTGTCGAAGCCGGCCAGGTCGACCGCCACGCCCCGGTCGCGCAGGGCATCCTGGGTCAGGTCCAGCGGAAAGCCATAGGTATCGTAAAGGCGAAACGCGACGTCGCCCGACAGGGTCCGGTCGGCACCCAGACGGGCGACCTCCTCGTCGAGCAGCTTCAGGCCGCGTTCCAGGGTCTGCTTGAAGCGGCTCTCCTCCAGCCGCAGGGTCTCGACGATCAGGGGCTGGGCCCGCACCAGCTCGGGATAGGCCTGTCCCATCTGGCCGACCAGGGCCGGAACCAGGCGCCACATCAACGGCTCGTCGGCGCCGATCAGCTGGGCATGGCGCATCGCCCGGCGCATGATCCGGCGCAGGACATTGCCCCGTCCCTCGTTCGACGGCATGACCCCGTCGGCCAGCAGGAAACTGGCCGAGCGCAGATGATCGGCGATCACCCGGTGACTGGCCCGGTGGGGCCCGTCCGGATCGCTCGCCGTGGCCTCCGCCGAGGCCACGACCAGGGCCCGCATCAGGTCGATATCGTAATTGTCATGGACCCCCTGGAGGACCGCCGCGATGCGCTCCAGCCCCATGCCGGTATCGATCGACGGCTTGGGCAGAGCGAGCCGACGACCGTCGGCCAGGGACTCGTACTGCATGAAGACGAGATTCCAGATCTCGATATAGCGGTCGCCATCGGCCTCGGGGCTGCCCGGGGGGCCGCCGGCAATGCCCGGCCCGTGGTCGTAGAAAATCTCGGAACAGGGGCCGCAGGGGCCGGTATCCCCCATGGCCCAGAAATTATCGCTGGTGGCGATTCGGATGATGCGGCTTTCCGGCACCCCGGCGATCTTCCGCCACAGGCCGAAGGCCTCCTCGTCGTCGTGATAGACGGTGATCCACAGTTTGTCGGCCGGCAGGCCGAATTCCCGGGTCAGCAGGCGCCAGGCCAAATCGATTGCGACGTCCTTGAAATAGTCGCCGAACGAGAAATTACCCAGCATCTCGAAAAAAGTGTGGTGCCGGGCGGTATAGCCGACATTGTCCAGGTCGTTGTGTTTGCCGCCGGCGCGCACGCATTTCTGAGCGGTCGCGGCACGGCTGTAATCCCGCCGTTCCTTGCCGGTGAAGATATCCTTGAACTGGACCATCCCGGCATTGGTGAACATCAAGGTGGGATCATTGGCCGGAACCAGCGGGCTGGAGGCGACCGGCCGGTGCCCGTTCCGGGCAAAGAAATCGAGAAATCCGGACCGGATCTCGGCAGCGCTTTTCATATGCTCACGACCTGCTCAGGAGCTGACAACCGGGCGACGGCGCCCAACGACGCGCCGCCATGGGTTTTACCGCTACGCCGCGGTAAAAGTCCACCGGTGGCCGCCGGCTGGGCCGGCCCGGGCGCCGCTGCACCGCGCCGGGCGGGACGGCGATCGCCTGGGGCGAGGCTCACTCCTCGGGCGGCGCGCCTTCGGCATCGGCTTCCGGCTCGCCGGTCATCACGGCGGCGATCAGCCCGGCATTGGCGCGGATCTGCGCCTCGATCGCCTTGGCCACATCGCCGTGGCTTTCCAGGAACTGCTTGGCATTCTCCCGCCCCTGGCCGATGCGCTGGCTGTCATAGGAGTACCAGGAGCCTGATTTCTCGACCACCCCGGCCTTGATGCCGAGGTCGACCAACTCGCCCGACTTGGAAATCCCCTGGCCGTACATGAGATCGAACAGCGCTTCCTTGAAGGGCGGCGCCAGCTTGTTCTTGACCACCTTCACCCGGGTCTGATTGCCGACCACCTCGTCCTTGTCCTTGATCGCCCCGATGCGGCGAATGTCGAGGCGCACCGAGGCATAGAATTTCAGCGCATTGCCGCCGGTTGTGGTCTCCGGGCTGCCGAACATGACGCCGATCTTCTGGCGGATCTGGTTGATGAAGATCACCATGCAGTTCGATTTGGAAATCGATCCGGTCAGCTTGCGCAGGGCCTGGGACATCAGGCGCGCCTGCAGCCCGACATGGCTGTCGCCCATCTCGCCTTCCAGCTCGGCCCGCGGGGTCAGCGCCGCCACCGAATCGATAACCAGCACATCGACGGCGCCGGAACGCACCAGGGTGTCGGCAATTTCCAGCGCCTGTTCGCCCGTATCGGGCTGCGAGATCAGCAGTTCCGCCACATCGACGCCCAGCTTGCGGGCATAGATCGGATCGAGCGCATGCTCGGCATCGACAAAGGCACCGACCCCGCCCTTGCGCTGCGCCTCGGCCACCACCTGCAGGGCAAGGGTGGTCTTGCCGGACGATTCCGGGCCATAGATCTCGATCACCCGGCCCCGGGGCAGGCCGCCTATGCCCAGGGCGATGTCGAGCCCCAGGGAGCCGGTCGACACGGCCTCGGCCTCGACCACGCTTTCCCGGGCGCCGAGCTTCATCACCGAGCCCTTGCCGAAAGCCCGTTCGATCTGCGCGAGAGCGGCCTCGAGCGCCTTTTTCTTGTCCATGGTGTCCTGTCCGACGAGGCGGAGTGCTGGCGATGACATGAGAGAGGCCCCCTTATTTCAAAGCGCGGCGCGTGTTTCAATGCCCATCATCGTACATGGTTTGTTCTCTCTTTCAATCATGATTTGTTCTCGCCGTGGCGATCCCGGTCAGCGCCCGCTGATCTGTTGTCGCACGGTTTCGCCCAATTGCTTCAGGCTGAACGGCTTGGCCAGGAAGGTGAAGGGGAAGCCGGGATCGCGGTCCTTGCGGAAGGCATCCTCGGCATAGCCCGAAATCAGCACGATCTTCAGCCCCGGCTGGCGCTGCAGCACGGCCTTGACCAGGGTCGGGCCATCCATCGCGGGCATGATCACGTCGGTGATCAGGAGGTCGAGACGGGTCTCGGGCGCGCCGTTGATGACGGCGAGGGCGTCCTCGCCATTGGCGGCCTCGAGCACCTGGTAGCCCTGGCGGCGCAGCGCGCGGGCGGCAAAGCTGCGCACCGCGTCCTCGTCCTCGACGATCAGGACGGTGCCCTGGGCGGCGGCTTCATGTTCGGCCCGCGCCTCGCCAAGCTCGGCCGGAAGGGTCTCGCCGGCGTCGGACACCTGCAGGCGGGGCAGCAGGATGCGGAACCGGGCGCCGTGGCCGGTCTCGCTCTCGGCAATGATCGATCCCCCGGTCTGCTGGACGATGCCATAGACCGTCGACAGGCCGAGACCGGTCCCCGCGCCCACGGCCTTGGTGGTGAAGAAGGGCTCGAAAATATTCGGCAGGACCTCCCGCGGGATGCCCGTGCCGGTATCGGTGACGTCGATCGCCACATAGTCCCCGGGCGGCAATTGCAGGGCGCGCAACACCGTCGTCTCGCGCCGCCCGACATTGCGCGTGGCAATCAGGATCCGGCCGCCCTCGGGCATGGCGTCGCGGGCATTGACCACCAGGTTGATGATCACCTGGTCGAACTGCCCCGGATCGACCTTGACCAGCCCCAGATCGTCGGCGTGGATGACATCCAGGGTGATGTTGGCGCCGATCAGCCGGCGCAGCAGGGTCGATAATTCACCGATCGCGACCCGGATATCGACGGTCTTGGGACGCAGGGTCTGGCGCCGGGAAAAGGCCAGCAGCTGACGCACCAGATTGGCCGCACGATTGGCATTCTGCTTGACCTGCAGGAGGTCCGGAAAGGATTCGTCGTCGGGCTTGTGGCGCGCCAACAGCAGGTCCGAATAGCCGAGGATGGCGGTCAGAAGATTGTTGAAGTCATGGGCGACGCCGCCCGCCAGCTGGCCCACCGCCTGCATCTTCTGGCTCTGGACGAATTGCGCCTCGAGGGCCTTCTGGGCCGAGACGTCGATCATGAAGACGATTCGGCTGCGCCCGTCCCGCCCCGGCGGGGCGCGGGTCGAGAATAGCCGGGCGGTCCGTTCCGCCTGGTCGCGGAAGCACAGCTCGACGCTGATCCCGGCATTGCCGCCGATCACCACCTGCAGATCGGCAGGACTGCTGGGGCCGTCCGGCGGCGAGACCAGTAAATCGCCCAGCCGGCGGCCCAGCAGGCGCTCGGCGTCGGGCGTCCCCAGCACCAGGACCGCGAAGGCGGGATTGGCTTCGGCGATGGTGCCGTCGGTCAACAGGGCCGCGATCCCAACCGGGGCGTCGTCGATATAACGGCCAAAGCGCTCGGCCGATTCGGCCAGGGCCTTGACCGAGCGAACGATCTCGCGCAGGTCGGTGACCAGGGCGGCGCGCAGGCCGGACGGCCGCGGCGCGCTCTGGATCACCACCTCGACGGGAAACGGTTCGCCGACCCGGGGCATCAGATCGGCCCGGTAGCGCCCGTCATCCGCGCTCGCCGGTCGGAAGATCTCGAAGACCGACAGGTCCACGGCGTCCACCGGACAGCCCAGCCAGCCGGCCATGGTGGCGTTGATCGCATGGATCGCCCCATCCGGGGCGAATTCGAACCAGCCAAGCTCGGCATGCTCGAACATTTCCAGTTCGATTCGGGGGTCGGCGGCCGCCCGCATCGCCTTCTGCCGCCGCCAGGCCACCACCAGCGACGCCAGGCCGCCCAGGCCGCCCGCCCCCAATATGGTCAGCCCGATCCAGGCCAGGAGGACTTCCGGCCCGGTGATCGCGCCCAGGGGCAGGCCCAGGCCCAGGCCGGCCCCCAGGCCGGCCAACAGGGCGGGAACCAGGGCGGCCGGCACCTTGCTGACCGCTTTTTTTTTCAGCCTGCCGCCGGAACCCAAGCGCACGCTCACTCCCGCACCTGCGCCGGCCTCGACCTGCGGCGCTTGAAAACGAATCCGATGACCTCGGCCACGGCCCGATAGTGCTCCGGCGGGATCTCTTCGTCGATATCAACCGCAGCGTACAGGGCCCGGGTCAGGGGCGGATTGGACAATATGGGAACGCCGCTCTCCTCGGCCAGGTCGCGGATCCGCCGCGCCACCAGATCGACCCCCTTGGCCACCACCTTGGGCGCCCGCATGGCTTCAGCGTGATATTTCAAAGCCACCGCGTAATGGGTCGGGTTGACGATCACCACATCGGCCCCGGGCACCGCCGCCATCATCCGCCGGCGTGCGCGGGTGCGGCCCAGTTGGCGCTGGCGGCTCTTGACCGCCGGATCGCCCTCGGCCTGCTTGTTCTCGTCCTTGATCTCCTGCCGGCTCATCCGCAGGCGGCGCAGCCGTTCGAAGCGCTGGAACAGATAGTCCCCCACGGCAATCACGGCGAGCACCGCCAGCGCCCCCAGGAACAGCCGCAACCCCGCCGCCACGATCACCCCGCCCAGCGCCCGGGGGTCCATGCCCACGGTCTCGACCAGGTGGCCGGCGAGCGGCAGGACGGCCATCACGGCACCTGTCCCGACGGCGGCAAGCTTGAGGATCCCCTTGACGAATTCCATCAGCCCGCGGCGCGAGAAGATCCGCCCCAAACCCTTGATCGGCGACAGCTTGCCGAGATCGGGCTTGAGTTTCTCGGTGGAAAAGACGATCGGGTGCTGCAGCCGGTGATGGCCGATGGCGGTCACCACCAGCAGCAGCAGGGGCACGCCGATCAGATAGGCGACGTCCCGGCCGACTTCGGCCAGCAGCCCGACGCCGGCGGTGGCGTCGAGCGGCATCTCGGCGGCGTGATCGAAGAACCCGGCCAGGCGCATGCCGAAATGCGGCGCCGTCACCCCGGCGATCACCATCAGCGCCGCGAGGCCGGCCGACAGCATGGCGAAATGCCCGGCCTCAGCACTCTGCAGAACGTCGCCCTTCTTCTCGGCATCGTCCAGCCGCTTCGACGTTGCTTCTTCCGTGCGTTCGGCATCGTCCCGTTCGTCAGCCATGGCGCTACCGGACCAGTGGGCCGAGCAGGGTGACGAAGCGGTCGGTGAACAGCGTCATGGCCAGCCCGATCGAGGCGGCGAATATCAGGAAGCTCGCCGGCACCTGTAGCGGCAGGGCGATGAAGAACACCTGGACCATGGGCATCAGCCGGTTCATCAGGCCGATCAGCAGGTTGAAAACGATCCCGAAGATCATGAACGGCGCCGCCATCTGAAGGCCCAGTTGAAAGGTTGCCGAGACGATGTCGGTCGCCACCTTGGCAAAGTCGCCGACCGGCGCCGGCTGCCCGACCGGAAACAGCAGGTAGCTGCGGGCCAGCGCCCCGATCAGCAGGTGGTGCAGGTTGGTGACGAAGATCAGCACGGTTCCGGTCAGAATCATGAAATTGGCCGGAACCACGCTTTGCGAGCCCTGGGAAGGATCGATGTTCTGGGCCACCGCGAGGCCGGACTGCACCGCCATGACCGTCCCGGCAACATGGAGTGCCGCAAAGATCATCCGGGCGAGCCCGCCTGCCGCCAGGCCGATCAGGACCTCGCCGCCGACCAGCGGCACCAGCGCCGCGGGCGCCGCCGGCAGTTCGGGCAAGGCGCCGATCACCGGGGTGATCAGAACGGTCAGCAGCAGGGCCAGAATCAGGCGCAGGCGGACCAGCACCATCTGGTCCCCGAAGCCGGGCAGCACCATCAGCATGGCGCCCAGGCGAGCGAACACCAGGGCATAGGGGAACAGGGCCGCCGGCAGCGCCGCGTCGAGCATGGCCGGTCAGCCGCCCGTGGCGATGCGCTGGAACAATTCCCGCGTCAGGGTGCCGAGCGATGCCCCCATGAACGGCAGGAAGATCAGCAGCGAGCCAAAGATCGCCAGGATCTTGGGCACGAAGCTGAGGGTCGCCTCCTGGATCTGGGTCAGGGCCTGGAGCAGCGAGATGATCAGGCCGACGGACAGGGCCACCACCATCACGGGGGCGGATACCATCAGGATCGTCAGCAGCGCCTCGCGGGCGATATCGAGGGTATCGGCGGCGGTCACGGCGGCACCCGTCGTCAGATCGGCATGCGCAGAATGTCCTGGTACGCCTGGACCACCCGGTCGCGCACCGCCACCACCGCCTGCAGGGTGACCTCGGCATTATTCAGGGCGGTCACTACCTGGGTTACATTCGCAGTGCCCGCGGCGGCCGCCAGGCCGACGGCTTCGGCCTTGCGGCTGGTGTCGACGGCACCCGACAGGACCTCCCCGAGCACCGCGCCGAAGCTGCCGCCCTGGGCCGTTGCGGCCTGGTCGCCGGTACTGTCGCCGGCCCGGCGCAGGGCATCGGCATAGGCGCCGGCAGCCCGGCTGACGATCGGATCTATCGCCATGGTCTATCCTTTCAGAAGATCGACGGTGCGCATCAGCATGGCGCGGGCCGCCTCGATGGCAGAGAGATTGGCCTCGTAGCTGCGCTGGGCCTGACGCATATCGGTCACTTCGAGCAGCGGCTCGATATTGGGCGTGCGGACATAGCCCTTGGCGTCCGCGGCCGGATGCCCCGGCTCGTAGCGCAGGCCGAAGGCCGATGGGTCGCGCCCGACCGGGCCGGCCTGCACCAGTTCGGTGCCGCTCGCCCGGTCGAGATGGCTGGCAAAACTGACGGTCTTGCGGCGATAGGGCTCGTCGCCGGGCTTGAGGCCGACGGTTTCCGCGTTGGCAAGGTTCTCGGCGATCACCCGCATGCGCGTGCTCTGGGCGCGCAGGCCGGAGGCCGAAATCATCAGGCTCTTGGTCAGGTCATCCATGGCGCGCCTCCTCAGCCGCGATTGCCGCCGCCCAACGCCATGCGCAGCAGGCCGATCTGCTTGCGGTAGAGGCTGGTGATCGTGGCGTGATCCATCTGAACCTCGGCCAGGCGGGCCATTTGTTCTTCGAGCACCACGGCATTGCCCGAAGGCGCGATCTCGTAGTCGTCGGCCCGGCGCGGCGCCACGCCCCCGCCGGCCGCCCCGCGAGGGCCGGCCAGGTGACCGGGCGCGGTGGTCGCCAGGGTCACCGGGGCAAGGGTGGCCGATCCGGTTCCCGCCAGTTCCCGGGCGAAGGCGGACGGTGCGATATCCTTGGGGCGGTAACCGGGGGTGTCGGCATTGGCAACATTATCGGCAATGACCCGCTGGCGCGCGGCCAGGAAATCCATGCGTCGTACCAACTGTCCACGCAGGGGGATGTGGTCGAGATTCATGGGAGGCCTCTCTGTTCGGTCCCAGGATCGGCCCATCGCGCTTAACGCCCGGTAAAGTTTTCCCGGTGAAACTGGCTTCAATGGTCAAGCCGGCGCCACGAGGGGCAGAGACGTTTGATGGGCAAGCCTGAGCAATCGTCCGAGCTGGCAGCCGGCGCCCCCGGGGGGACCAAGGCCGTGGCCCTGCGCTATCGCGCGGCCGAGGCCGAGGCCCCCCGGGTGGTGGCCAAGGGGCAAGGCGCCCTGGCCGAGCGCATCATCGCCTTGGCCTTTGCCCACGGCGTCAAGGTGCGCCAGGACGCCGACCTGGTCGCCGTGCTCGAAGCTCTCGACCTCGACGCGGCCATCCCGGTGCAGGCCTTCGCGGCGGTCGCCGAGATCCTTGCCCATGTCTACCTGGCCAATGATGAATTACGCCGCAAGGCCCAGTCCCAGGAGCCGCCGGCATGATGCTGGAAGACCTGCTGCGCGCGGGCTTTGCCCTCGGCGTCGTCATCATCCTGGTGCTGCTGCTCGGGGTTGCCCTGCGCCGCTTCGGCGGTTTCGCCGGGACCGGCCGTCTGGGCGGCCGGCTGGCAGTGGTCGAAAGCCTGTCCCTCGATCCCCGGCGGCGGCTGGTGCTGATCCGGCGCGACGGCACCGAACATCTGCTGCTGCTCGGCCCGACCGGCGACCTGGTGGTCGGCGGCGGTGCCGACCGGCCGGCCCCGCCCCCGCTTGTCCCGACGCCTCCGGCCGCGGAGCCGACGCCATGACCCGGGCCCGCCTTCTCGCCTTGGCCGCCGCCGTCCTGGGCCTGACCTTGTCGGTCGCCGATGTGGCGGCCGCACAAAGCCTGTCGCTCGACCTGGGCGGGCGCGAGGCGATGACCTCGACCATCGTCCAGCTGGTGGTGATGATCACCGTGCTGTCGCTGGCGCCGTCGCTGCTGGTGGTGGTGACGTCGTTCGGCCGTCTGGTGGTGGTGCTGTCGATCCTGCGCAGCGCCCTGGGCACCCAGCAGACCCCGCCCAATACCATCCTGATCGGCCTCGCCCTGTTTCTCACGGCCTTCATCATGGCGCCGACCTTCGAGCGCGCCTGGAGCGACGGCATCTCGCCCTATATCAACCAGACCATCGACGAGAGCGAGGCCTTCCAGCGCACCACGGCGCCGTTCCGGACCTTCATGCTGGGGCATACCCGGGACGAGGATATCGGGCTGTTCATCGGCCTGTCGAAACAGCCGGCACCGGCCACGCCGGAAGCGACACCGCTCCAGGTCCTGGTTCCCGCCTTCATGATTTCCGAGCTGCGCCGGGCCTTCGAAATCGGCTTCCTGCTGTTCATCCCGTTCCTCGTGATCGACCTGGTCGTCGCGTCGATCCTGATGGGCATGGGCATGATGATGCTGCCGCCGATCATCATCTCGCTGCCGTTCAAGCTGATCTTCTTCGTCCTGGTCGACGGCTGGGCGCTGGTCGTATCGAGCCTGGTGCAAAGCTACAACTGAGCCGCGCCGCGGGCGCACCCGGTTCCGGTACCCGTCCGGCGGCCGGTCAGTTGATGGCGCTGAGCGGCCCCGCGCGCAGGCGCGTCTCCAACGTATCGACAAAGCTGCCGAGGCCGCTGCCATTGGCCAGGGTCTGCGCCAGGTTGCGCATCTGCTGCGGGCTGGAACTGCGGCTGTCGGTCAGCCCGGCAAAGGCTTCGGCCAGGGTGGTCCTGGCCATCGCCGCGCCGAAGCGGCCGCCCAGCGCCGCCAAAGCCGGCTGGTCGCCGGCCAGGGCCAGGGCGGCAGCGCGGCGCAGGACCAGGGCTGCGGTCGCCGCCGGCAACGGTTCGGCCGGCCCGGCCCCGTCGATCAGGGCCGCCAGACTGGCCGCCGCCCCCGCCCAGTCATGGTTGTTCCAGGCAATCTCGGCAGCAAGTTGCAGGCCGTCCGGGCTGTGGTCGTCGGCGACCAGGGCGCGTGCCTCGTCGAGGCGCCCCAGCAGGCTGAGCGCCTTGGCCCGCATCAGGCGGCGCTGGGCGCCGAGGCTGTCGGGCAGGCGCGGTTGTTCGGTCCGGTCGAGTACCGCCAGGGCCTCGGCCGGAGCGCGGTCGATCAGGTGCAGCAGGGCCAGGCGGGCGGCCACCTGGGCCTGGGCGATCCCGCTCAGGCGGTAGTCCACCTGATGCTGCAGCAGGGCCTTGGCCT
>JAJFJE010000034.1 GCA_021774355.1 Alphaproteobacteria bacterium | reverse complement strand
CGAGGGAGGTGGGCGGCCAGTGCGGCCAGTGCGGCCAGGGCGCGGGACAGGCGTCCGCCGCGCACCGGCCGGGAGCGCGGTGGCACAGCCTGAACAAAGAGCGCTAGCGGGCGGCGCTGCCGACCTTGCGCTGCAGGGCGGCGATCAGCCCGTCGAGCCCGCGGGACCCGATCACCGAGGCGAAATCGTCCCGCTGGGCCTGGCGCATGGACAGGTTCTCGATCACCACGTCGATCACCTTGAAGTTGCCGGGGGCGCCGCCGAGGCGCCATTCGACATGGGTCGCCGGCCGGCCCTTGGTGCCGAGCACCTGGCTGCGCACCAGGGTCTCGTCGCCCTGGACCTGGGAACCGGTGACCTGGAAGATCTCGCCGGAATAGACCGACAGGCGGCGGTTATAGGTCTGCACGATGTCTTCGGCATAGAGCTTGTTGAACGTGGCGATCTGCTCCGGCGTCGCCGCCCGCTTGTAGCGGCCGAGGACGAAGCTGCCGATCGTGTCGGTATCGAAGTTCTGCAGGAACAAGGTCCGGAACTGAGCCTGCTTGTCGGCCGGGCCGAGAGCATGGTTGGAAAGAATCCCGATTGCCTTGTCACCCATCTCGCTGACGAAGCTTTCGGCTGGGCTGGCAGCCCGGGCAGCACTGATCGGCGACGCAGCCAGCACAGCCAGGGTGCCGATGACGAGCGCCGAACGGCGCAGGAAATGGCGGCGGAGCATATCAACCTCTGTCAATGGACGCTAAGCGCTCGACTGTCGCGCCGATGCTACGGCGTCGTGACAGTCTCGTCAAAGAAACGCCGGGGCGCCCCCGGCGTTCCGAATCAATCCTTGTTCTCGATCGCCGCGTTGCGCTGCTGGCGGTAGAGGTTGCGGACTGTGGCGTAGAGATCGATCGACGAGGCTTCGAGTTCGTCGACGGTCTCGATGGTCCGCGAGCGGCTGTCGATGACGTCGGCCACCGTCAGCCCATAGCCATATTCTTCGGCATCGTGGGCGCGCAGCACCCAGCCCACCGGATCGGTCACCCGATCGACGATGGCGCCGACCAGATCGCGCGGCGGCCGCGGCCCGAGCAGGGGCAGTACCAGATAGGGGCCCTCGCCGCTGCCCCAACTGCCCAGGGTCTGGCCGAAATCCTCGGCATGGCGCGGCAGGCCTTCCTTGGCGGCGACATCGACCAGGCCGCCAATGCCGACGGTGGTGTTGATGATAAAGCGCGCCAGGGTGGTCTTCGCCCGTTCGCCCTCCCCCTGTAATATATCATTGACGAGGATGACCGGGGTCTGGAGGTTGTTGATGAAGTTGCGGATGCCGCGCTGGATGAAGCCGGGGGTGATGCCCCGATAGATTTCGGCGATCGGCCGCACCAGCATGAAATCGATGAACCGATTGACCTCGAAGAAATAGCGGTTCAGCGGCTCGAGCGGATCGTTGATGCGCTCATATTCGGTCACCGCTTCAAGATCATTGGCCGGCGGCCGCTTGGCACAACCGCTGAGTGTTCCGGATAGAAGCAGCAAAGCCAACCCGACCGCTGCGATGCGGTGTGCAGTACCAAGCGGACGCCGCTGCTTCGCTTCGACGCCACCCCCCGAGATGATGGATGTGTGCACTTGCCCCCTCCACGCGCCGCCGGTTTACCCGCCGCCGCTCCCACACTCGTCGAACTGCCGCGGAACAGGCCCAGCGGGCCATCCTGACAGCTACAAATATACTGCTTTGGGTTACCACATGGTTCCGAAAAGGACCAAGATGGTTTTGTCTCCGTGGTGTGACGAAGTTCACACCAAATGGCGGAATATCGTAATAGCGCGGCTTTGCTGCAACAGGACACGCCGCGGGGGGCCGGGCGGAGGGGACGCCGGCGCGTGGGGCAGCGTTTTTGCTGTGACACGACATAAGGATATGTTTATATCTCGACATGGTTCAGCGAATCCTCCGGCCATGAGCAGCTTGCTCGGCGCGCTCAAGGCGGCCGCAGAGCCGACCCGTCTGCGCCTTCTGGCGCTGCTGGCCCGTGCCGAACTGACGGTCACCGAACTGACCCAGGTGCTGGGGCAAAGTCAGCCGCGCCTGTCCCGGCACCTGAAGATGATGGTCGAGGGCGGGTTGATCGACCGGTTCCGCGAGGGCAGTTGGGTGTTCCACCGCCTTGCATCGGACGGCCCCGGTGGCGCCTTGGCCGCCGACATCATCGCCCTGCTCGACACTGACGCGGCGGATCTGCGTCGGGACAGCGCGCGGCTGGACCAGGTCATCCGGGCCCGGGCCGAGGCGGCGGCCGCCTATTTTTCCGCCAATGCGGCCGATTGGGACCGTATCAGGGCCTATGACGTGCCCGCGGCCGAGGTCGAGGCGGCGCTGCAGTCGGCGGTGGGCGACGACCCGATCAACAGCCTGCTGGACATTGGCACCGGCACCGGCCGCATGCTCGAACTCTTCGCGCCCCAGGCCCGCAATGCCCTTGGGGTCGACCTTAATCCCGACATGCTGCGCCTGGCCCGGGCCCGGCTGGAGGCGGCCGGCCTGGGTCATGTTCAGGTCCGCCAGGGCGACATGTATGCCCTGGCCCTGCCTGCCGCGAGTGTCGATCTGGTGCTGTTTCACCAGGTCCTCCATTATGCCGCCGAGCCCCAGGCGGCGCTGGCCGAAGCGGCGCGCGTGCTGGCCCCGGCAGGGCGCGTGGCAATCGTCGACTTCCTGCCCCACCAGCTGGAGGTCCTGCGCGACAGCCACGCCCATCGCCGGCTCGGCTTCTCGCCCCAGGAGGTCGCCCATTGGGGCGCCGGCGCCGGCCTCGACCTGGATCTCGTCGCCACCCTGGAAGGCGAGCCTCTGGTCGTCGGGCTGTGGCTCGGCGGCAGCCGGACGCCGGACACTTCCAGCGGCAAACCCTCTGCGCCCAAGGCCCCGTCATGATTCAGCCGTCGATCGCTCCCCGCTCCGTCTCGTTCGAGTTCTTTCCGCCCAAGACGCCGGAGATGGAGCAGGCCCTGTGGCGGACCGTCGAGCGGCTGGCGCCCCTGCGCCCGGCCTTCGTGTCCGTCACCTATGGCGCCGGCGGCTCGACCCGGGAGCGGACCCACGCCACGGTCAAGCGTCTGGTCGAGGAGACCGGCCTGGCGCCGGCGGCCCATCTGACCTGTGTCGCCGCAACCCGGGACGAGGTCGATGCGGTGGCGCGCGGCTACTGGGCGGCGGGGGTCAGGCATATTGTCGCCCTGCGCGGCGATTCCCCGGCCGGCGGGGCCTATCAGGTCCATCCGGGCGGCTATGAATATGCCGCCGACCTGGTCGCCGGGCTGAAGCGCATCGCCGATTTCGAGATCTCGGTCGCGGCCTTTCCCGAAGGCCATCCCGATGCCGCCTCGGCCCAGGCCGACCTCGACAATCTGAAGCGCAAAATCGACGCCGGGGCGACCCGGGCGATCACCCAGTTCTTCTTTTACAACGACGTCTATTTCCGCTTTGTCGATCGGGCGCGGGCCGCCGGGATCACCGTGCCGATCATTCCCGGCATCATCCCGGTGACCAATTTCAAGCAGATCGTCAAATTCGCCGCCATGTGCGGCACGGCCGTCCCGTCGGCCATGGCCCGCCATTTCGACGGGCTGGATGACGACCCGGAAACCCGCAAGCTGGTCGCGGCCATGCTGGCCGCCGAGCAGGTGCGCGGCCTGGCCGCCGGCGGCGTCACCGATTTCCATTTCTACACTCTCAACCGGGCCGACCTCAGCTTTGCCATCTGCCATTTGCTGGGCCTGCGCGCCCAGCCCGCCGGAGACCCGCAATGAGCAATTTCCTCGACCACCTCGGCGACCGGGTGCTGCTGTGCGACGGCGCCATGGGCAGCCGGGTGCAGGCCCTCAGCCTCGATATCGACAAGGATTTCGACGGCCGGGAAAATTGCACCGAGGTGCTGAACCGGACCCGGCCCGATGTGGTGCGCGACATCCATATGGGCTATCTCGCGGCCGGCTCGGACATGGTGCAGACCAATTCCTTCGGCGGTTCGCCCATCACGCTCGCCGAATTCGAGCTTCAGGACGAGGCCCTGGCGCTCAACCGCCAGGCCGCCGAAATCGCCCGCGAGGCGGTCGAGGCCTTCGCCCATGATGGCCGGCAGCGCTTCGTCCTGGGTTCGATCGGGCCGGGCACCCGGCTGCCCTCGCTCGGCCACATTGCCTATGACCCGCTGGAAGCGGCCCTGGCCATTCAGGCCGAGGGCCTGATCGCGGGCGGCGTCGACGCCATCCTGATCGAGACTTGCCAGGATACGCTGCAGATCAAGGCCGCGGTGAATGGGGCCAAGCTGGCCCGGGCCAAGCTCGGGACGGCGACCCCGATCGCCGTGCAGGTCACCGTGGAAACCACGGGGACCCTGCTGGTGGGGCCGGATATCGCCGCTGCCGCCACCGTGATCAACGCCCTGGACGTGCCGCTGATGGGCCTCAACTGTGCCACCGGCCCCCAGGAAATGGCCGAACATGTGAAGTGGCTGTCCGAGAACTGGCCCGGGCGCATTGCGGTCCAGCCCAATGCCGGTCTGCCGGAACTGGTCGAGGGCCAGACCCATTATCCGCTGGGGCCGCAGGAACTGGCCAAATGGGTTCGCCGCTTCGTCCTCGAAGACGGGGTCAACATGATCGGCGGCTGTTGCGGCACCACGCCCGAGCATATCGCCGCCCTGGACCGGATGCTGCGCGACCTCGACGGCGCCGCGCCCCGGCCGCAGCCGGCCCGGCGCAGCTTTGTCTGGGTGCCGTCGCTGGCCTCGCTCTATACCCAGGTGCCGATGCGCCAGGAGAACGCCTATCTGTCGATTGGCGAACGCTGCAACGCCAACGGTTCCCGGGCGTTCCGCGACGCCCAGGCGGCCGAGGACTGGGACCGCTGCGTTGCCATGGGGCGCGATCAGGTCAAGGAGGGCAGCCACACCATCGACATCTGCACAGCCTATGTCGGCCGCAACGAGATATCCGACATGACCAATGTGGTGTCTCGCATGCGCGGCAGCGTCAATGCGCCGCTGGTCATCGACTCCACGGAACTGCCGGTGCTCGAGGCGGCCCTGAAGCTCTATGGCGGCAAGCCGGTCCTCAACTCGATCAATTTCGAGGATGGCGAAGCGCCGGCGGCGGCGCGTCTCGGCCTGGCCAAGAAATTCGGCACGGCGGTCGTTGCCCTGACCATCGAAGAGGCCGGCATGGCCAAGCTGGCGGCCGACAAGCTGCGCATCGCCCGCCGCCTCTATGACTTCGCCGTCAACGGCTTCGGGCTGGCGCCGTCGGACCTGATGTTCGACCCGCTGACCTTCACCATCTGCACCGGCAATCCCGACGATCGCCAGCTCGGCTACGAGACCCTGGACGCGATCGAAATGATCGCCCGGGATATGCCCGACTGTCAGATCATCCTGGGCCTGTCCAACATCTCCTTCGGGCTCAATCCGGCGGCCCGCCACGTGCTGAACTCGGTCTATCTCGACCATGCCCTGAAGCGGGGCCTGACCGGGGCCATCGTGCATCTGTCGAAGATCATGCCGCTGCACAAGATCTCTGCCGCGGAAGTGACGGCGGCCGAGAACCTGATCTTCGACCGCCGCACCGGCGACGAGGATCCGCTGCACGCCTATATCGCCCTGTTTGCCGACCGGACCGCGGCCAAGACGGTGAAGCCGCCCCGGGCCGCAGCGGTCGAGGAGCGGCTGTCCCAGCGCATCGTCGATGGCGACCGCCAGGGTCTCGACGACGACCTGGCCGAGGCCATGCAGAGCTATCCGCCGCTCGACATCATCAACCGCTTCCTGCTCGACGGCATGAAGGTGGTTGGCGAGTTGTTCGGCGCCGGCAAGATGCAATTGCCCTTCGTCCTGCAATCGGCCGAGACGATGAAGGCGGCGGTGGCCTATCTGGAACCCTACATGGAACGGGTGGATGGCCAGGAAAAGGGCACCATCGTGCTGGCCACGGTCAAGGGCGACGTCCACGATATCGGCAAAAACCTGGTCGATATCATCCTCACCAACAATGGCTACAAGGTCCATAATCTGGGCATCAAGCAGCCGATCGGCGCGATCATCGAGGCGGCCAAGGCGCACAAGGCCGATGCCGTCGGCATGTCCGGCCTGTTGGTCAAGTCGACGGTGATCATGCGCGAGAACCTGGAGGAGATGACCCGCGCCGGCCTTGACGTGCCGGTATTCCTGGGCGGCGCGGCGCTGACCCGCAAATATGTCGAGGATGATTGCGTCAAGGCCTATGGCAGCGGCCGGGTTGCCTATGCCCGCGACGCCTTTGACGGACTCGACCTGATCGCCAAGGTGGTCAACGACAATTTCGACGATCACCTGAAGGCGTTGCAGACCAAGCGCGAGGGCCGGCCATCGAGCACCAAGCGGATCGGCGCACCCCAGGCGACCGAGGCCGCGACCCGCCCGGTCGACTATGAGGAGACCCGGGTCCGCCGGTCAGAACTGGCCCGGGGTGTCGCCGTTCCGGTACCGCCCTTCTGGGGGCCGCGGGTCATCGAGAACGTGTCCTTGAAGGCCCTGGTGCCGTTTCTCAACGAGACCATGCTCTACCAGTTCCAATGGGGCTATCGGAAATCCGGGCGCAGCCTCGAAGACTACCGCGCCTGGGCCAACCAGGAGGTCAAGCCGATCATGGCCGGCCTGGTCGAGCGCTGCCAGCGCGAGGGGATACTGAGGCCCCAGGCCGCCTATGGCTATTGGAAGGCGGCAGCCGAAGGCAATGACGTGGTGCTGTTCGACGCGGGCGGCGAACGCGAAGTCGCCCGCTTCGGCTTCCCCCGCCAACCCCGCGAGGGCGGCTTGTGCATCGCCGATTTCTTCCGCGACGTGACGGCGGGCGAGCGGGACGTGATCGGTCTCCAGGTCGTGACCATGGGCCAGCAGGCCTCAGAAATCGCCCGCGCCTGGTTTGCCGAGAACAAGTACCAGGACTATCTCTACCTGCATGGCCTGTCGGTCGAGATGGCCGAGGCGATGGCGGAATATACCCACAAGCGGATCCGCGGCGAACTGGGCTTCAGCGACCAGGACGCCCGCGCGATGGAGGCCATGCTGAAGCAGGGCTATCGCGGCTCGCGCTACAGTTTCGGCTATCCCGCCTGCCCGAATCTGGCCGATCAGCGGCAATTGCTGGAACTGTTGGGGGCCAGCCGCATCGGCGTCGTCATGGCCGACGAAGACCAGTTGCACCCCGAGCAGTCGACCAGCGCCATCGTGGTCCATCACCCCCAGGCCAAGTATTTTACGGTCTAGGGACGGGCGGCGGGACCCGGGCAGCTAGCGGGCCGAGGCGGCGATAACGGCCCGGGTCACGCCGATGCGGGCAGGGCGGACAGGCTCGGGGTTTCGGAATCCTTGAGCCCGGAGGCGAGGTAGCGCCGGGGAACGCCGATCGCCAGGAGCCGCCGGGCCTCGCCCAGGGGCAGGGGCAGCAGGGCCTCCCAGTCGGCTGCCGGGAGAAAGGCGGCGCGGCGGCCGAGACGGAAACCCTCCCACGCCATGCGGGCGACCGGCTGGCCCGGATGTTCCCGGCGGAACTTGCCGATCGCCGCCACGACGATGAGCAGCAGGCCGGGGTTGCGGGTCTGGGCGTAGGTGAAGGCGAGATTGCACAATTCGCCGACCCCGTCGCGACCGAACTGGCACAGGACATGGTAGAGATCGTGCTGGTCACGCAGGCGCTCGGCGAAGAGCCGCAATCCGGTGTCGCCGTCGCCCCGTTCGTGAAGCGGCGCACTGGCTTCCACCAGGCCGTCGGCGGTGATCCGTTCGCGGGCCATGAAGGCGGCATATTCCGCGCCCAGGCTGCCCGTCGGCATCGCCATCAGTCGCGCCTGATCGGCCAGCGCGTCGCACAGGGGGGGGCGTTGCAGCAGCGCGGCGGCCTGGGGTGCTTCGCAAAAGCGGCGATACAGCCTGGTGATCGCCGGGCCGCCCA
>JAJFJE010000330.1 GCA_021774355.1 Alphaproteobacteria bacterium | reverse complement strand
ATCAGCCGTTCGAGGGCGCCCTGCACCTGTACTTCGCTTTCGGCGTCGAGCGCGCTGGTCGCCTCGTCCAGCAACAGGATCTTGGGATCGCGCAGGATCGCCCGGGCGATGGCGATGCGCTGCCGCTGGCCGCCGGAGAGGCGCACGCCGCGTTCGCCCAGTTCGGTGTCGAAGCCCTTCGGCAGGGCCTCGATGAAGCCCAGCGCCGAGGCGGCTTCGGCGGCGGCGCGCAGTTCGGCGTCGCTCGCCTCGGGCCGGCCATAGCGGATATTGGCGGCAACCGTGGTCCCGAAAATGATCGTCTCCTGGGGGACCAGGGCAAAGCAGCGGCGCAGCGCCACCGGGTCGAGCCGGGCGATGTCGACGCCGTCGACCATGACCTGGCCGCTCTGGGGATCGTAGAAGCGCAGCAGAAGCTGGAACAGGGTGGTCTTGCCGGCGCCGGACGGGCCGACCAGGGCGACGGTTTCGCCCGGCTTCACCGCAAGGCTCAGGTCGCGCAGCGCCGCCCGGTCGGGCCGCGACGGGTAGAAGAAGGTGATATCCTGGAAGGCGACCCGTCCGGTCGCCGCTTGCGGCAGGGCCGCGGGCACCGCCGGCGGTGCGATCGCCGGAACCACCTGCAACAGATCGAGCAGCCGTTCGGTCGCGCCGGCGGCCCGTTGCAGATCGCCCCAGACTTCCGACAAGGCGCCCAGCGAGCCGGCCACCACCACGGCATAGAAGATGAACCCGGCCAGTTCGCCGCCGGTCATGACGCCGTGCACCACATCCTTGGCGCCGATCCACAGAATCGCGTCGATGGCGCCGAAGATCAGCACGATCACCAGGGCGGTCAGCCAGGCCCGGGCCCGGATGCGGCGCAGGGCGGTGCGAAAGGCGGCCTCGACCGCGCCGACATAGCGGGCGGTCTCGCCGGTCTCCTGGGTGTAGGCCTGGACGGTCGCCACGGCGCCCAGGCTCTCGCTGGCGATGGCCGCCGAATCGGCCAGCCGGTCCTGGGACGAACGGGACAGCTTGCGGACCTGCCGGCCGAACAGGATGATCGGCGCCACCACCAGGGGGACGACCAGGATCATCAGCCCGGCCAGCTTGGCGCTGGTCACCACCATCAGCACGGCGCCGCCCAGGAACATCAGCAGGTTGCGCAGGGCGACCGACGCCGAGGAGCCGATTACGCCTTCGATCAGCATGGTATCGGCATTGAGCCGGGACAGAATCTCGCCCGACTTGGCGGTTTCGTAGAAGCCCATGTCCAGCTGCAGCAGGTGGCCGAACACGGCCTCGCGCAAATCGGCAATGACCCGCTCGCCCAGCGAGGAGACCAGGTAGAAGCGCCCGAAGGTGGCCAGCGCGAGCAGCAGCACGACCCCCAGCAAGCCGGCGAAATATTGGTCGAGCAGGGCGGTATGCTGGCTGTCGAAGCCATTGTCCACCAGCCGGCGCAGGGCCTGCCCGAACAGCAGCATGGCGCTGGCGGCGAAGCCCAGGGAAATCAGCGCGCCGACGATGCGCAGGCGATAGGGACGCAGAAACGGCCACAAGTCGAGCAGCCGCCCGACCTTGGCCCGCGGAACCGCAAGGGCGCTGTCAGTCATCAAGGGCAATCCCGAGAGAGGAGAAATCGGCGGCAAGCTGGGTGTCCAGGGGCGGCCCGCTGCGGGTCTGCAACCAGCCGCCGCCAGCCTCGTCATAGGCATAATGGTGCGCGCCCGAGACCGGTGACGACAGCCAGATCTGGCGCGAGGCGCCATGGCGGTTGAGCACGAACACGCGGCCATTCTCCGTGGTTACGGTCAGGACGCCGTCGACCAGTTCGGCTTCATCGACACCTGCGGCATCTTCCAGGCGGCCCAGCCAGCGGTTCAGCACCGCGTCGGTCAGCTGCTCGAAATGGCTGCGCTCCAGCGCCATGCTGCCCTCCCTGTTCCGCCGGCCCTGTTCCGCCGGCTTGTTACGCCCATTGTAAGGGCCTGTCGTAGCATCTTCGCATCGCCGGGTCATTTTGCCGCACAACTCAGTCCGCGGCGTCGCGCGCCAGGATTTGGTACATCAATTCGGCGCGGCGCCAATCCTCCATGGTGTCCAGGTCCTGGACCCGGTGGCGCGGCAGCGGATAGCCCAGGGCCCCGGCGGCGAACAGGTCGGGGCGATCGACGAAGGCCCGGGCGTCGATGACATAGAACTGCCCGGCATCATGCCAGGCCTCGGCCAGGTCGTTGGAGCGGGTCAGCCGGTGCTCGGGCCAGAGCATCTCCATCCGGCCGTCCGCCGCGCGGCTCAGCGCCCGCAGGATCGGATAGGCGAAGGTGGTCACCGCGAACACCACGGGCGCCTGGCGGTCCCGGCGCAAGGCTTCGGCCCCCGCCAGGTCCCGGGGGCGCACGAAGGGGGCCGTGGCGTAGAGACAGGTGATGCTGTCGATCGCCGCCGCCCCGCCCATGGCCGCGATCCCGTGGAGGATCACCGCGGCGGTGGTGGCCTGGTCGTCGGCCAGCGCAGCCGGGCGGCGGAACGGCACCTCGGCGCCGCTGTCGACCGCCACCCGGGCGATCTCGTCGTCGTCGGTGGAGACCACGACCCGGTCATAAAGACCCGACGCCCTGGCCGCCGCGATCGGATAATGGATCATCGGCCGGCCGTGGAACGGCTTCACATTCTTGCGCGGGATCCGCTTGCTGCCGCCGCGGGCGGGAATCAGGCATAGACGCATGGCCAAGCCTGGGGGCGCCGGCGGTCCGCGGTCAATCCCGGAACGGATCGTGGACCAGGATCGTGTCGTCGCGCTCCGGGCTGGTCGAGAGCAGGGCCACCGGGGCCTCGATCAACTCCTCCACCCGCTTGACATATTTGATCGCGGTCGCGGGCAGGTCGGCCCAGCGCCGGGCGCCCTGGGTCGACTCGCTCCAGCCGTCCAGGGTCTCGTAGATCGGCTCGACCGCGGCCTGGTCGCCGGCGGAGGCCGGGAAATAGTCGATCGCCTGGCCCTTCAGGCGATAGCCGACACAGATCTTGAGCGCGTCCAGCCCGTCCAGCACGTCCAGCTTGGTCAAGGCGATGCCGTCGATGCCGCCGACCTTGATCGCCTGGCGGACCATGGTGGCATCGAACCAGCCGCAGCGCCGCTTGCGCCCGGTGACGACGCCGAACTCCTTGCCCCGGGCGCCCAGATATTCGCCGGTGTCGTCGGTCAGTTCGGTCGGGAAGGGGCCGCCCCCGACCCGGGTGGTATAGGCCTTGGTGATGCCCAGGACATAGCCGATGACCCGGGGCCCGACGCCGCTGCCGACCGCGGCCTGGCCGGCCACCGTATTGGACGAGGTGACGAAGGGATAGGTGCCGTGGTCGACGTCGAGCATGGCGCCCTGGGCGCCTTCGAACAGGACCCGCTTGCCGGCGCTGCGGACCTGGTCGAGCAGGCGCCATACCGGGGCGGCATAGGGCAGGACCTTGGGTGCGATCTCGGCCAGCTTGGCCTCCAGCTCGGCCCGACCGACGCCGGGCTGGCCCATGCCGGCGCGCAAGGCATTGTGATGGGCGAGCATGGCATCCAGCCGGCGCTTGAGGGTCGGCGGGTCGGCCAGGTCGGAGACGCGGATGGCACGGCGGCCGACCTTGTCCTCATAGGCCGGGCCGATGCCGCGCCGGGTCGTGCCGATGCCGCCGCTCGCCTTGCGGTCTTCGCGCAGGCCGTCCAATTCGCTGTGCACCGGCAGGATCAGGCAGGCGTCATCGGCGAGCTTCAGATTATCCGGGCTGATCTCCACCCCCTGGGCCTGCAGCTTCTCGATCTCGTAGATCAGCGCCCAGGGGTCGACGACCACGCCATTGCCGATCACCGACAGCTTGCCTGGGCGCACAATGCCTGACGGCAGCAGCGACAATTTATAGGTCTGGCCGGCGATCACCAGGGTGTGGCCGGCATTGTGCCCGCCCTGGAAGCGGACCACCACATCGGCCCGCTCCGACAGCCAGTCGACGATCTTACCCTTGCCCTCGTCGCCCCATTGCGAGCCGACCACTGCCACATTGGCCATTGCTGAAGTCCTGTCGTTCCGGTTCGTCGCCTCAGGCGACCGGGCGCACGGTGGCGCCGTCGAAATAATGGCTGCAGCCCAGGCGCGCCGCCTCGGCTGCGGGATCGGTCCCGGGCTCCAGGCCGGCCACCGTGCGCCAGCCTTCGCCACGCAGGGCGGCCGCCCGGAGCGCCGGCACCGCCGCCGGCAGATAGAGCAGGCGGGGCGCTTCCGGTTCCGGCAGGGCCCGCAGCAGGCTGTCGACATAGAGGGTAAAGCCGACCGCCTCCTCCTCGCCGCCATCGGGGCCGACCAGCAGATAGCGCCCGCCGCGCCCCAACTCGCCGCGCACGCCCGCGGCGAACAGGGTGAAGCCGAAGCCGGTGTGATATTCATGGGCCCGATATTCGCCCGGGTCGATGGTCAGGTCGGCGGCGACCCCGGCGGCCGCGATGCGCCCGACCAGTTCCGCCAATTCGTGCACCAGGGCAGCGGCAGGGGCTGGCAGGGCCAGCGCTGCCAGCCGGGCCAGCGCGGCCGGGGCGCTGCCTGCGGCATCCAGCAGGCCGCGGAACAGCCGCCCGGCCTCCCCGGGGAGGCTGGTCACGGCGGCGCCGTCCTTGCCGTCCAGGGCGTCGCGGGCGAAGCGGGCGGTCGCCTCGTCCAGCGCCAGGGCGCCGGCAATGGCGGGCACCAGGGTCGGCAGGGTCAGGTCGACGGTCAGGCCGCGGGCCAGGCCGACGGTGGCCAAAGCTTCGATCGCCAGGGCGACGATTTCGGCATCTGCCGCCACCGCCCGCACCCCGATCAGTTCCACCCCGGCCTGCTGGAACTGTCGCTCCGGGCGCAGCTGGGTGCCCTTCACCCGCAACACCTGGCCGGCATAGCACAGGCGCAGGGGCCGCGGGCTGTTCTGCAGCCGGGTCGCGGCGATGCGCGCTACCTGCACCGTCATGTCCGAGCGCACGGCCATCATGCGGTGGCTGGCCGGATCCATCAGCCGGAACATTGCGGTCGCCTGGGCGGCGCCCGGGCCGCTGGCCAGGCTTTCCTCGAATTCGATCAGGGGTGGCTTGACCCGCAAATAGCCATGGGCGGTGAACCGGTCGATCAGTTGTGTGACGACACGGGCCTCCTGCTCGGCGGCGGGCGGCAACTCATCTTCCAGGCCCTCTGGCAGCAGGGCACGGCTGGCGAAATCGGTCATGGCGGCCGGGAGTGTACTCAAAGCCCCCCTCCTGTCGACCAAAAAGGGCGACCCACTAGACGGCATCGACCAGCAGGCGGCCGGCAAGCGCAAACATGGTCAGGGCAATCAGCCCGTCGAGCAGGCGCCAGGTCGCCGGCCGGGCAAAGAGCGGCGCCAGCAGCCGCGCCCCGAAACCCAAGCCGGCGAACCACAAGGTCGAGGCTAGAACGGCGCCGCAGCCAAAGGCAAGGCGCGCCC
>JAJFJE010000329.1 GCA_021774355.1 Alphaproteobacteria bacterium | reverse complement strand
CGGTCGCGCAATTGCCGCGAGGTCACAAACTTCCCCTCTTTTCCCGCAAACGGTGAATCGTTGACGATAAAATTGATCGACAAGGTCGGCTCGTCAATTTCAATTACTGGCAGAGCTTCGGGATATTCGCTGTCGGCAATGGTCTCGCCGATATCCACTTCCTTCATCCCCGCAACGCCGATGATATCGCCGGTCAAAGCCAAATTCACCTCCACCTGCTCCAGTCCTTCGTAAGTAAACAGTTTGGTGATCTTGAACTCCTGCATATCACCCGCCCGGTTGATCAGCGTGTAGTTCTTTTTCGAATCGTAATGACCGCGCTGAATTTTGCCGATAGCGATACGCCCCACATAGTCACTGTAATCGATGGAGGACACCAGCATTTGAAACGCGCCATCCGGATCGCCGCTGTGCGGCTCCACTCTTTTAACAATCAGGTCCAGTAAAGGACTCATATCCTGGTTCTCACCGTCCGGCTCCAAGCGGCAGAATCCCTGTTTCGCGGACGTGTAAATACTGGCGAAATCCAATTGCTCGTCATTCGCCCCCAAGGCTACAAACAGATCGAATACTTCATTGAGCGCTTTCACAGGATCGGCGCCCGGTCGATCGATCTTGTTGATCACCACGATCGGCTTCAGTCCCAGGTCGAGAGATTTTTTGAGGACGAACCGGGTCTGCGGCATTGGTCCTTCGGCGGCATCGACGATCAGCAGAACGCCGTTGACCATTTTCAGGATGCGTTCCACCTCGCCGCCGAAATCGGCATGGCCGGGAGTATCCACAATATTGATTTTATATTTCTGATAGCGGATGGATGCGTTTTTGGAAAAGATGGTGATGCCGCGCTCGCGTTCCAGGTCGTTGCTGTCCATCACGCAGGTCTCGGCCACCTTGTCTTCGCGGAAGGTGCCGCCCTGTTTGAGAAGGCAGTCCACCAGAGTGGTCTTGCCGTGGTCGACATGCGCAATGATGCCGATGTTACGAATCAGTTCACTACTCATAGTTGCGGGTGTTTCCTTTAAAATATTAAAATAGATGGGTCGGGGTGTTTTGGAGAAACCAGGGAGAGGATTCAACAATAACCTGACATAATACTTAATTATAGCGCAAATCCAAAGAAAAAACGCCAGTTTCGTTTTCCCGAATTTCGGCCTTACTGGAAGGGTGTCGGTAACGGGCTAGTTCGCAGGGGGTTGCGACAGGGACCGGATGTATCGGACCAGTGCGCCCACCTGGGAGGATGTAAACTGCGGATATGCTGGCATTCCGATGCCTTTGCCCCGGCGGATGGCCTTTTCGAGCTCTGTATCCGGTATGGACTGCATGGCCGCAGCGGAAGAGAAATCCACCGGCTTGGGCAACAACCCCTCCGCCAGAAACCCGTCGCCTGCCCCTTGGTACCCGTGGCAGGCGGGACATTTCATATCCAGATACAACTGCTCCCCTTGCGACTGCGGCAGGGGCTCGGGAAAAACCTTCGGGGATTTTGAGGGAGAGGTATTGCAGGCCGCCAAAATCATTATCAGCACAATCCAGACCATTGATTTTTTCATAACCGGTTCTCCCTTGGTTTAAACATGGTAACTTCCCGTCAGTTTGACTACCTGTGCAGGCTGCTCTTCCTATTATTGTAAGGACCCCCCTCCCCTTTGTAAAGAAATCCCCTGCTTTTGAACTCAGCTGACCATTTTGAGGAATCCTCCCGCAATCCTCCACAAGACCTGATTAACCCACTTTTAAGGTGCTTTGCAGGGGGTGAATTGATAAGATTGGGGCCATGTCCAGCAAAGTCGCCTTAGTCAATATGCCGTTCGGTTTTCACGTGTACCCGTCCATTCAGTTGGGAACCCTTTCTACCCTGCTGAAAACGCACGGCCACGAGGTGAAAAGCTATTACCTGAACCTCCATTTCGCCCACCAGATCGATATGGAGGTCTACAACAAACTGTGCGAGGAACGGTTCCTGATCGGCGAATGGCTGTTCTCCCACACCCTGTTCGGCGCGTCCCGCAAGAACCAGGAGTACACGGAACATTTCAAATCCCACTTGCAGAGCATCTGCCGCACCATCAACCGGCCGGAAACCTTCCTGCAGGAGGTCAAAACCCAGATGGTGCCGGAATTCCTCCAATGGGCTTTGGAATCGGTCCGTTGGAGTGATTACGATGTGGTGGGCTTCACTTCGACCTTCAACCAGAATATCGCCAGCGTCACCCTCGCCAAACTGATCAAGGAAAAATACCCGTCCATCAAAATCCTGTTTGGCGGATCGAACTTTGATTCGGAAATGGGGATGGAATACTTCCGCGTGTTCGAGTGGATCGATTACGTCGTCTCCGGCGAAGCGGAAGATTCCCTGCCGTTATTGATGGAAGCTCTGGAGACGGGCGGCGCAATTCCCAAAGGCGTGCTCCACCGGGTGGACGGCGACATCCGTTTCGAGGAGAGCCAGGAAAATTTCAACGACTTCAAAAAATACGGCCCGCCGGATTACGACGATTATATTGAACAGATCAAGGAGATCGATCCGAATTCCCCACTGCTGGACAACCCGATCATCCTGTATGAGACTGCCCGGGGTTGCTGGTGGGGCGAGAAACATCACTGCACGTTTTGCGGCCTCA
>JAJFJE010000328.1 GCA_021774355.1 Alphaproteobacteria bacterium | reverse complement strand
CGGGTGGCCGACGACGACGGCTGGGAGGATCTGTTCTTCAAGATCAGCCTGGACCGCATCGAGCCCCACCTGGGAACCGCCCGGCCGACCTTCCTGACCGACTGGCCCCTGGCCCTGGCGGCGCTTGCCCGGCCCAAGCCGGACGCGCCCGATCTGGCGGACCGTTTCGAGCTTTATGTCGGCGGAGTCGAACTGGCCAACGCCTTTGGCGAACTGACCGACGCGACCGAACAGCGCCGCCGCTTTGCCGCCGACGGTGCGGCCAAGCATGCGCGCTATGGCCTGACCTACCCGGTCGATGCGGATTTCCTGGCGGCGCTGGAGGCCGGCCTGCCGCCGACCGCCGGCATCGCCCTGGGCCTCGACCGCCTGGTCATGCTGGCGACCGGGGCCGAGGAGATCGCCCAGGTCCTGTGGCTGCCGGTGGCCGGTGCCTGACCGGCCGCCCGCCGGCCGGTCGGCGGACGCTACCGGGCATCCCTTGCAATGCCGCCCTTGCCGCCGGGAATCGACAGTTCGGCCAGGGCCATGACGGTGGTCGGCGACAGCTTCGGGACGCTGAACAGCCGGCTGATGGAACTGGCCGCATCGGCCACCGTATCGATCAGGCGTTCGCCGGCGCGCAGAGCCATGCGGGCCGAGGCCTGGGTCTGCTGGTCGACGGCGGCCACCGCCGTCTCGCCCGCCTTGGCGAGCTTGGACTGGAAGCGGGTAAACACTTCGGCCACGCTCAGGGCCTTGCCGGACGCGCCGTAGAAGACCGGGCGGTTGGCATGGGCCGCGTCGGGAAACATCGCGGCCGCCCGTGCATGGGGCGACTGGTCGAGCGTTTTCAGGAAGCGGGCGGCCCCGGCCGGGCCCAGGAAGTGCGCCATATAAAGTTCGGTCGAGCCGACCGGGCGACCCAGGCGGCCTTCCAAAAACGTCTTGTTGTCCGACGCATATTCCGCGCCCAGAGCGGCCGCCAGGCCCGGATCGTCGCGCAGGGCGAGGATCTGCCGCCTGGTCGCGCCATCGCTCACCCGCAGGCGGCCGTCGCCGCCCCGGTTGATCTTGCCGGCAAGCTCGCCGACCCCGTATTTGTCGCCATTGTCCTTGAACACCGACAGCCAGGTCTGCTCGATGAACTGGTAAAGTCCCCGGGCCGACGAGGTTGCCGCCTTGGCCGTGGCATCGAAGCCGCTTTCGATGCCGGCCTGGGCGACCAGGTAGCCGAACTCGATGCCGGTGGCGTTGGCCGCCGTCCGGATCCCCTTCAACACGTCCGAGGGAATTCCGGCATAGACCGGTTTGCGGGCCAGGGCCGCTAGTTCTGCTGGTTCCGTCGCTGTCATTCTGGTCCTCCCGGCAATCCGCTCCGGCCACCCGGCAGTTCTTGCCGGGGGGAGTGCCGCGTTTCGGCCCCAAAGTCGGGAAACCATCCGGCGGCAGACCCTGTGTTGCAGGGACCGTGCCAAGCGGCTCAGGCGTCGGGACGGCGGGCGTGCCCGATGTTCAGCGCGAGGACATCGACCACCCGGCGGCAGGCGGCGACCCAGTTGTCGTCCTTCGGCGTCGGGGTCAGGGCGGCCAGGGCCGAGGCGGCGGTTACCAGGCCGCTGGCCAGGGCGAGCAGCAGGTCGATATGGGTGACCAGCCAGTCGAGCATGGGTCTCTCCTTCACAGGCGGTAGAAATGATGCCGGCCGATCACCACCAGGGGCCGGCGGCCCCGGGCCCAGGCGGGCCTTTCGTTATGCCGATGGCAGTGATCGGCGCCGCGGGTCGGGTCGCCCAGCCGCCCGTCCAGGGCGGCATCGGCGATCAGCCGGGCGGCGGCCAGCCGGGCATCATCCGCGGCCAGGCCCAACATCTCGCGTCGCCGGGGGTCGGTCCGCGACCAGCAGGCGAATTGCCAGGGTGCGCGGCAGACGCTGGCGGCATCGGGGCCGCCCCACCACGGAGCCTCCTGGCCGCGCTCGACAGCCCGGGCGCTGGCACTCATGCGGTTGATCACCAGGGCGGCAATCGCCGCCATGGCGCCCAGGCCGTCCGCCCCGGCCTCGCCCCACAGGGTGCGGGCCAGGCAATCGCGGGCGGCCTCGGCCGGCACCGGCAAGGCGGCGACCCGGGCCCGATGCGGCGCGGCCCTCATGGCCGGGGGCTCCCGCGGACGGCACCTTCGACCCGGCGCAGGCGCTGTTCCAGATCGGTCAGCCGGCCGTCGACCCGGGCGAATTCCCGGGCCGCCTCGTCCGCCGTCACCGCCACCCGGCCGCTCGCCTTCAGGTCCTGGAGCTGTTCGCGCAGGGCCTCGATCTGGACCTTGACGCCGGCAATGGTCGCGGCACTGTCGGCCACGCTCGAAGCCATCCACACCACCCCGGCGGTCAGCACGCCGCCGATGGCGATGACCAGCTGGCGTTCGAGTTCGCTCCGCCGCTCGCGCGGGGGACTGATATCGACCATGACTGTCTCCGCAAAAATAGCACTACGAGGCCGCCGGGGCGTCGAGGCCGGCGACCACCAGCCGGAGATCGTCGAGGCTCAGCGGCCGCGCCGGCTGGATCTCGTCGAGCAGGGTCTGGCCGTCCAGGGCGACCAGGCGCCGGTCCTGGCGATGGGCCGCCTTGAAGGCGCCGGCGGCGTCGAAGCGCAGCAGGATTTCGTAGGCCAGGGTGGCCTCGCTGATGGGCATGGTCGTTTTCCCTATGGTTACAGGTTGCCGAAGGCCTGCAGGATCCACGCCCCGGAATAATACCGGACCGTGCACCACTGGTTCTGGGCGAGGCTTTTCAAGCCGCCGATCGACAGGTTGAAGGCGCCGGCGGCGGTGCGCCGGATGTGGAACTGGGCCCCCGGATAGGCATTGACGGTCGACAGATTGATCGTTCGGTTTGCCGTCAGCGTGCCGACATAGTCGCGGTTGTAATGCGCCACCAGGGGCACGACGGTGGCGTCGCTGTCGCCGTCGAACGATTGGCCGCCGCCGTCGCCGAGCGGCAGCCAGCAGGCCCCGTTGGCGACCATCAGGCCGCCGGTGGAGCCGAACAGATCCGCGCAATAGACCGCCCGGCCGGTATTGGCGGAGGCCAGCGGCAGGGTGGCGATGGTGTAGCTGCGGAATACGAAATGGCGGTTGCCGTCGATGACGGTATTGGAGCCGCCCATCTGGAGCTGGCCGTCACCGGTCACCAGCAGCTTCGAACCTCGGCTCGTCGTGCCGTTGGGGGTCAGTTGGACATCGAGATAAGTGCCCTGCGCCGACGCGCCGAAGGTTTCCGACGCCGCCAGGAAGATTCCGGCAGCATAGGCGCTATAGGCATTCGCCGCGGTGTATCCAGCCCCGTTCAGGCTGACCAGGGCATCCCCTGGGCCGACCCCGGTGGGGCTCGACAGGCTTCCCTTCGCCCGCCGGCCCGCAAAGGTCGGCTGGAACGCGGCGCGGGTTGCGACAATCGAATCCGTGTCCGCGGTGAGATTCAGTGTCCCCGTCATGGTTCCCCCGGCCTGGGGCAGCGCCCCCAGCGTCGCCAGCATCGCCGCCGGGCTGGCATCGTCGAGCAGGCTGCGGGCTGCCGCCGTCAGGTCGAAACCGGCAGCGCTGCCGAGGCCGGTGAAGTAGAGGCCCTTGTCGGCGGCGGGCGCGACCCCCGCCAGGACACCCAGGGTGGCGCTGTAGGCCTGGACATCGCTGCCGATGGCGAGCCCCAGATTGCCCCGCGCGGCGGAACCGCCGGTCGCCCCGGTGCCGCCCTGGGCAAGGCCGAGGGGCGTGGCCAGGCCGAGCGCACCGCTCGTCCGGTCGATGCTCAAGGCGTTGACCCAGGCGGCGCCGTCGGGCGAAACCTTCAGGGTAAAGTCGTCGCTGCCCGCCAGGCCGAATTCCGCGCGACCGGAAAAGCCCGTCTGGAACAGGCAGGTGGCGGTATCGCCGGCACTGTTTTTGTTCAGCTTGGCCTGGATGCCGGCGCCGGCATGGTTCAGCAGCACCGCCGGGCTGTTCAGCGACAGGCGGTTTGTCGCATCGGCCGTCGCCCCACCCAGACCCAGCCGGTCGACGGCCACGGCATCGCCGGTGCCAAGCCCCAGGGCGGTACGGGCGCCGCCGCCCAGCCCGGCCAGGGTGGTGAGCGCCGGGTCGAGCGGCTGCTTGCCGTCGAGCGCCGCGGGCAGGCCCGCAACATCGTCGACGACATGGCCGTGCACCGCCGGCGCCGCCCCGGTGAAGCCGGCATCCGCCGCCCAGGCGACGCCGTCATAGCGCAGCACCAGGGCTTCGTCGGCGACGAACAGGGCAAAGCCCGGCCAGGGCGGGCGGAATACCCAGGCGGTGCCGTACCAGGCGGCGATGACCCCGTCCTGGCCGGCCCAGTCGCCGCCCGCCCCGGCCGCGACCAGATAGGCGTCGCCCTGCACCGGCCCCGCCGGCGGCATGGCCAGGTGGCGGTCGAGTACCCGGGCCTGGACCACCAGGTCGAGACGGTTCAGGGCGTCATTATGGGTGACCTCCTTCTGGGCTTGGGCGACGCTCAGATAGGGCAGGTCCAGGCGGGGCGACGGCATGGCGACCTCACAGCGTGGCCTGGGCGGGCACGCCGCGCCCGACCGTGGCGGATAGTTGATAGATGCGGACGGTGACGGCAGGCGGCAGCAGGCCGAAATCGGCCACGGCGGCGGCGGCCGGATAGACGATTTCCGGCATCGTGCTGGACAGGGTCCGGCACACCAGGCCGCCGGCCAGGATCTCGATGTCGTAGCGCTCGGTCTCTTCGCCCAGCGGAATATCGGTGCCGGCGGACCACAGGCCACCCAGGCGGCTGCGCCGGATCCAGCGGATGGTCAGGTCGCCGGCGCCGTTGCGCCGGCCGGCCAGATGGACCGGCGCCAGGGGCCGGGCGCCGACGCAGCGGGCGGTGAAACTGGTGCCATCCCAGCTCGGATCGGCCAGGTCGCGGGCCGCCGGCCCCCATCGGTAGAGCCGCGGGACGTTACGCTCGGCCAGGCGCGCCGCCAGGGGAATGACCGCGGCGTCGAGCAGCACCGCCCGCGCCCCGGCCGGCAGCGGTGCCGCCATGGCATGCTCGGTGCCCAGGCGGCCGCGCAGCAAACCGCGCAGTTCATAGCTGAACGGCGCGGTCAGTGTGGCGTCGGCGAATTGCACAAGCTCCCATTCGTCGCCGTTGCGCAGGGCCAGCGCATTGACCGGGCCGGCCAGCAGGGCAGCACGGCTGCGCGACTGCAGGCTGCCCGACAGCAGGCGCAGATGCAGCCGGTTGCCCTCGTCCCACAGCTCGGGCGGGGCGGCATCCAGCGGCGCCGTGGTGACCCCGATCACGGCCCTCAGATCGACCAGGCTGTCGAGGGCGAAGGTTTCGCCGTCATCGCTGTCCATCACCGCCAAAGGCTGGAACGGGCTGGCGCTGGCGGCGACCCGGGGCGCCGCCGGGTCGTCGCCATCACCGAGCAGGGGCAGGTCGAGGAACACCAGCAGTGCCCGTCCGGGCATCGGTCGAACCGGCGCGACAGGCCGGCCCAGCCCGGCCTGAAGCGGGCCGTACAGCTCGGGCGCGGCGGCCACCGCCTCGATGGCGCGCCGCCCGCCATCGGTGATCCGGGTCACCCGGAACACCGTTCCCGTGGCGTCGAGGGTGACCAGGTCGCCGGGCTCGAGGGCAAGCGCCGACGGCGGCAGCGACCATTGCGCCTGCTCCCGGCCGACCCAGGCCTCCGCCAGGCGGCGCTCGGCGAGCGCCTGGGCCTGGCCGTCGTCGAGCACCAGGGGCAGCGCCTCGATCCATTCCCGGTCGGCATGGCCGGCAAGGCGGCGGGCTTCGACCGCGGCGCTGCGATAGTCGCGCAGGCCGTCAACATGGAGCAGGCGATACGCCGCGGGCAAGTCCCCTTCCGGCATGCGGGTCCGTTCCAGGTCGGGGCGATCCGGCACGGTCGCCAGCCGCTCCGGGTCGAGCGCCAGGGGCGGCCCGGCAGCGCCCCGTGGCTGGCAGCGGATGACGCCGGCGCGAGCCACCGCATCGAAGGCGAAGGCCGTCATCAGCGCCTCGATCTCGGCCCGCGGGCTAAGCGGCCGGTCGCGCAGATAGCCCGTGGCCAGGCCGTCCAGGGCAGCGACGTCGAGCGCGGTGAAGCCCACCCGGGCGGCCAGCCCGCGCACCAGTTCGCCCAGATCGGCGACGGCCAGCTTGCCGGTCAGCCAATGGCCGAGCGGCCAGGCGCCGCCATCGCTCCAGACATCGTCCCGCGCCGGCCAGGCGGGATAGGGCCGGGCGTCCCAGGTCCAGACCGCGATGTCGGCAATCATCGGCCCGCCATAGACCGGCGAAACCGGGTTGTGGCCCCCGTCGGGCCGCCAATAGCCGAGCAGGGCTTCCAGCCCCCGGCGCTGGATCAGGTCGTCGCGCCGCCCGGTGGAGAAATGGGGCAGCGCGCTTTCCGACGATTTCGGGTCGTAGAAGACATTGGGCTGGTTGGTGCCCTTGTCGACCGAGGGGATGCCCGCCTCGGTCAGCCATAGCGGCTTGCCTTGCGGCAGCCAGGGGGTGGGCGTCGCCGCCTCGACCCCGCCCGGCCGATCATAATGGGGGTTGGCCCACCACGACCGCAGGTCCTTGGGCCGGAACACCCAGTCCTTGCCGTGGGCGCTGTCGACGATCGGCTGGCGGAGCTGGTCGGCGCGGGCCGCCGGGTCGGGATAGAACCAGTCGTAATATTCCCCGCCCTCGACCTGCGTCGCCAGATAGGCGCGGTCGTAGAGCGACGGCCAGCCGGCCGCGGCATCCAGATGGCCCGCCCCGTCGCGCCAATCCGACAAAGGCAGGTAGCAGTCGATCGCCACCCGGTCGACCGCGGG